>CALURS010000063.1 GCA_944323215.1 Candidatus Gastranaerophilales bacterium
AATTTTAGAGGTTTAAATCAGCGAGTATCTTTATCTGGTATGATTGGTACCGGTGTTCTTATGAGTGATGCATCAATTAAGGACCATATGAATTTCCAAGCTGAATTAAGTTTCTTTGAACCATATTTCTTGAATGCTGATACATCTATGTTAAGTCGCTTGTATTTTAGGGATTTAGGTAGTTATCAAGTTCCTTTGGCAATAGAGCAAAGAGTTGGTATTGAGGCAACTGCTTACCATCGTTTGAAGTTTAATGAGCATTTACAAAGCACGCTTTCTTTGGGGTTAGAGAATATTAATTTAAAAGAGGGAGCTGCTGATCAGATTGCATCATTGTATGCTGCAAATAACATACCAATATCACGCCGTGCTGAAGAACTTGCAGATGGTGCATTCTTTAATATCACACCTGGGTTAATTTATGATTCAAGAGATACAAATATGAACCCTCGTAATGGTGTTTTAGCATCAATAAGATTTGAGGAGGCTCTTGGATTAACCGATTTTGCTAAAACAAATGGTAGATTATCAGGTATGGCGAAAAAATATATTCCTATACTTAAGAAATCGGCCTTATCATTTACTGCTAGAGGTGGTATAAAAGTTCACGGAGATGAAATGCCTGAAGTTATGGCTTACAAGCTTGGTGGTCCTTATTCAATTAGAGGTTTTAAAATCAATGGTGTTGGTACAGGTGAATCATATATTATGGGTTCTGTTGAGTTAACAACTCCTATACCATTCTTTGACAGACTCAAATTTAAGTTCTTTGATAACATAAGACTGGCATTCTTTGTTGATGCCGGTAAGATTTTTGATCCTACTATTGCTTCTGCATTATATGATAGACCATTATATGCAATTACAGCTGGTGTAGGTTTAAAGGTTTATGTTCCCGGTGTTGGTCCAATGTCTATCGACTATGGTATCCCGCTTACAAATTCAGGCGATTATGGTTCGCCTAACGGGTACTTCACGTTCGGTGTTGGTGACATGATGTATTATTAATCTATGGAGGTTTTTATGAATAAAACAAAATTATTTGCAGCTCTTTCTATAATTACGATTATGGCTACTCCTGCTTTTGCCGAAGGGCTTGGGTACATAAATTATGAAAAAGTGCTTTCAAATTACGATGCTGCAAAAACTGTTGCAAAAGAGTTAGATGCGAAAGGCATGGAGTTGCAACAATATCTTATGGATAAAGAAAAAGAATTTAAATCAATAGATACTCCTGTCAAAAAACAAGCATTTAAAGATAAGATTGCCAATGAATACAAAGCAAAAGAAGAAGCTTATATAAAATATCGTTTGAACAAAGAAAAAGAAATATTTACGAAAGTTCAAAATACTGCAAAAATAATTATGGCAGAACAAAAATTGGATGCAGTTGTAGATATTAAAGCTGTATTTTGTGGTGGTGTTGATATAACAGATATTGTTATCGATCGATTAAAAGGAATCAAAAATTAGTGCGAATAGTAGATATTATAGAGAAAAAAAAACAAGGCAAAGAACATACAAAAGAAGAAATAAATTTTCTTATTGACTCTTTAATGGATGGTACGGCTGCAGATTATCAGATTAGTGCGTGGTTAATGGCAGTATACTTTAATGGTATGACGGATGATGAAACTGCGTATTTAACTGAGGCTCTAGTAAAGTCCGGCGATGTTATTGATTTAGGTGAACTTGCTTCTTCTGTTGTTGATAAGCATTCAACAGGAGGAGTTGGTGATAAAGTTACTATTACTTTAATACCTCTATTGGCAGCTTGCGGTATTCCGGTTGCAAAATTATCAGGCAGAGGGTTAGGGCATACTGGGGGAACGATTGATAAATTAGAGTCTATTCCTGGTTTTAATACTAATATGTCTATTCCTGATATGATAAGTCAGGTGAAAAAAATTGGTGTAGCAATAGGTGCACAGACTCAAAAATTGACACCGGCAGACGGGAAACTATATGCTTTAAGAGATGTTACAGCAACTGTTGATAGCAGACCATTGATTGCTTCTTCTGTTGTGTCTAAAAAAATTGCGTCCGGTGCTGATAATATTATTTTGGATGTCAAATATGGGTCAGGTGCTTTTATGAAAACACCTGAGGATGCTGTCAAGTTATCTGAAATAATGGTGAAAATCGGGAAAAAACTTAATAAAAATATTACAGCGGTTATTACTTCGATGGACGAACCTTTGGGTAGGGCTGTAGGTAATTCTCTTGAGATTATTGAAGCTATTGAGTTTTTAAAAGGCAACATTAAAGAAGGTGATATAGCTGAGCTTACTTATGATTTTGCGGCTTTGGCACTTGTTCAAATGAAAAAAGCCGATAATATTGATGCTGCTAAAAAAATAATTAGTGATGCTATAGTGTCAGGACGTGCCCTTGAAAAATTTAGAGAGCTTATTATTACTCAAGGAGGAGATTCTTCAGTTATTGATGATTATTCTAAATTCCCTAATGTTAAGTATATAGTGGAGTTAAAGGCTGATCAATCCGGATTTGTGCATAGAATTGATGCTTTAAAAATTGCCTATGGATGTAAATTACTAGGTGCAGGCAGAGAAAGGAAAACTGATAGTATTGATTACGGTGTAGGTGTATTTTTAAACAAAAAATCAGGTGAATATGTAAATAAAGGGGATGTCATCTGTACAATTTATTCTAACTGTGAGGATAAGACAAATGCTGCCTTGGAGTATTGCAGAGATGCGTTTGTGTTATCAGAATCAAAATTTGTGGAATATAATTTAATATATAAGATTATAAAATAAAGGCAAAAACATCTGATGTTTAAACAAAAAATGCAATATGTTATTAAATCTGCACTTATGGATGAAAGGCAGGAACTCGAAGACTTACTTAATGAAATGTCTAATTCCGGCTGGGATTTGTACGGAATGCACGAGGTAGAGAGAAAAGACGGAATATACTTTGACTGTATTTTTGTGCGTCAAAAAGATGAAGACGAAAAGCAAGAATTCGACGATGTCGTTAAGATAAAAAGTTTCAAAAATCAGATGGAAAAAATGTTTGCATCATCTCTTTCGCCTTATGCGACTTGTAAGGAATTGCAAATTAAAATAAGAGATCAGAAAGAGATTATCTCAAAGATTAAGTACCAGTTGGAAAATGATGCTTTAACTATAAAAGAAAAAGAGTTATTGAATAAACAGCTCTCTGATGAGATTAATAGATTTGATTCTCTAAAAGCTTCTTTGGTAAAAGAAATTTCCCCTGATAGTATGTATTCATCTCTTGCCAAAGATAAATTTGTTATAAATTTGTCGGATGAGTTAATAGAGACTGTTATAAATGATGTTGATGATAATTTGTTAGCAGAAACAGTAAAGGTTCGTCAAAGATTAACGGATTCTTTAGGTTATGTTATTCCAAATATTGTTTTTTCAAACGAAGAAGTTCTGGACGATAATGAGTTTAATATTGTCTTACATGGTATAGAGCTTATAAAATGTTGCGTTTTCCCCGGAAAAGTTTGTATTTTTAAAGATGAACTTGACGGATATAAAAAGAAAAAAGATGATATTCATACTAAAGATTTTATTACAGGGAAAGATATATACTGGATTGACGAAGAAAAAGCTCGTGATTTTTGGGTAAATAAGATTACCCCTGTACAATTTATTGCAAGAGCATTAGAATTTGTATCTGTAAAATATGTTGATGAAATCTTGGATTATAATGCGGTAAATAAATATATGGAAATTGTGCAGGAGCATAATTCTTTCTTAATAAATAATATTTATCCTGATTATATTTCAGCTGCGGAGATAAAATATATTCTTGCATCTCTTATAAGGGAAAAAGTTTCGGTAAAGGATATTGTTTATATTTTTGAAAAAATAAATGATTTTTCATCAGAAGAATCCAAAGACCATTTGATAGAAAAATTACGTTTGTCGATGAGTAAGCAGATTTTAAAGGATATTCAAGTCGGTGATAGTATCAAAGCTATTGAACTATCGTCTAAGACAATAGAAAGCTTCTTTGAATCCTCATTGTGTGCAGAGGATGAGGGTGTCGTAAAAATTGATGGCGTAATTGTAGAAAAAATGGTTAAAAAGATTAAAAAACTTGCAGCAGAAGCGAATGTAGATGAGATTATATTGTTGGCTCCTTATGAGATAAGACACATGACCTTTTTAATATTCTCTGAATTTATTAACAATCTTAGAGTTATTGCATTTGAAGAATTGGGGCAAAATACCGAGGTTGAAACTATCGGAGAGATTTAAGTTTACAAATAGTTGATTGAGATTGCGTTATTTCTTTTATGAAAAAAGAGATAAATATGTTTTAATGTTTTTTGTTATATTAACTATTGTAAATAATTGTTTTTATAGTGGCAACAATTTTTGTTTTTAGCATTTTAATAATATATAAGTTCTGTAATAATGTAGAAAGGTTAATAATGAGTATATTACCGGTATCACTTACAGAGGTAAAACAAGTTTCAAAAATCTCTGATAATAAGTCATCAGAAACAAAAGTCGGAGAAAGTGCAAGTAAAAATAATGGAAATAAACTTCTGTATGCATCACTTTCTGCTTTGGCACTTCTTGCTGTTGGGAGTGGAATTGTATATAAAATCAAAAAAGGCGGAAAAGCTAATACTAATATAGATAATGCACTGGTTGACGGAGAAAAAGCTATTGAAGCTATATTCAAAAAAGGCAAAGCGTACTATAAGGATGGTAATTTATATAACGGGATTACCGCACAAACCAGTTCTAACGGTCATTGTTTATTAACAAATTATGTTGATGGTATGGTATCACGAAGAATTTTTATTCCAAAGGATGGGAACGTTAAGAAATTAGAAAAAACTTATGACCGGACAATCCCTGGGGCGATAGGTATCAGAAGTGAAAAGACAATGAAAGACGGAAGTGTACAATATTCCTTTTTTGCCGATTTTACAGAGAAAAAATTCTCTCCTGATATTGAAGAAAAAATCAAAATGTCGGAATTTGATACTCTTACAAAGGTAAGAGAGTTTAAAGGTAAAAAAGCAGATAAAGACGGACTTATAGATCTAGGAGATGGCGTAGTCCTAAAATATACCGAAGATGAAATATACTTATTTAAAAATGGAAAAGCAATAAGAAAGAATGAGCCTATAGTTTTAAATTTGCATACTATAACAAATCATAATTTAAATGGTGTAAGAATAACGAGAGATGGCAAAAAATTTAAAGACCTTGGGTACAATCATACTTATTACATAAATAATGGTAGCAAACAGGTTTACAAAGATAATATAGTAGAAGAGTATGACGCTTTGGGAAAACTTATAAAAACGGAAAAATATTAAATAAAGAACAAAGGTGTCCTTTGTAAAGGACACCTTTTTAACTTTTATAGTTTTTTAAGAAAAACTACTTAACAAGTTCTTTGAAGTTTTTACCTGCAGAAAAAGCCGGAACTGTCTTAGCAGGAATTTTAATAACTTGGCTTGTTCTTGGGTTACGGCCTGTTCTTGCTGCTCTTTTGCGAGCTTCAAAAGTACCGAAACCTACTAGAGTAACTTTTTTACCTTTAGATACTGTTTTTTGTACAGTTTCAATCCAAGCTGCTAATACATCTGCACTTGTTTTTTGTGACAATTTTGTTTTCTTAGCAATCTCTTTTACTAACTCTTCTTTGTTCATAGTAGCCTCCTTGAATAATGTAATTTCCTATAACACCAACCATAGTATTATTGATATTCTAATTATACATATATTTCGGGATTTGGCAAGCATTTTTTCTCAAAGGTTAAGTTATTACTATTTTGTAGGGGATAAAACCTCTGAAAGCTTACTATAACTTACTTATATACCTCAGGATTTAATTTAGCGAACTTAGTATTAGCGTAAAAATATTTTAATATTTGATAACTGTTGAACCCTTTTTTAGCTAAATTATTAGCACCATGCTGTGACATGCCAACGCCATGCCCTTTTTTCTTTACATTATCATCATAAGACGGAACGGATCTGGTAAAGCTGACATCCATATTCCATACCTCTTTAGCGGTTAGCGTTCTTCCGCCAGCAGATGAGGAGTAGTAGGCAGGAATAACTTTATTTCCGCAGACCAAAACTATTCCTTTTGTTTCCTCAACAGCAGTATTTGTTTGGGCAGTTTCACAGGAGGCTCCATTATATACTTGATCGGATTCTGTATCTGTTAAGTCATATCCGTATTTTGCTCGTTTTCCCAAGTTTGCTATCGCATAACTTCTTGCTGCTATTGCCTGTGCTTTTTGTGCATCTAATTCCCAACTGGAGGGCATTTCTGCCGGGACTACTCCCAATAAATATTTTTCTAACTCTATATCGTTTATTACTGTTAATCCTGCTCTTGTATTTACAACTCTGAAGAACCCTCGATACCATTTCCTTTTTACTGTTAGAAATCCATCAGGTTCTGTTTTGATTACAATGTTGTCAGTTGGAAGTTTTTGCCATTTCCCTGATATTCTGACAGTTATGTTTCTGCCTTCTGTTCGGAAGTCATATCCTTGCATTTTCGTCATTGTAAACAGTAACTTGTTTGTTCTTACGTCAATTACTTCTGCTTGTTGGGATGCACCAATATAAGCCCTGTTTGCATCGGTTAACAGACCGATTTTTATTGCGTGAGCAGGTATTGCAAAAATCATTAATATTAGAAACGTAAAAAGTACTTTCAATCTTCTCATATTCTAAATTATACTCCGCCCATAAATGAGGGGCAAGTTATTGAGTTTTATGTAAGCTTTTTATAAAAGCGGGGTTATATAGGATAAGACTTCTTTAAAGACTTCATCTATTGATTTTGTTGAATCAATTAACTTAACTCTTTTAGAATCTTGTTTTGCAATCTCTAAATAACCGTTTCTTACTCGTTCAAAAAACTCTATTCCGCCGGATTCCATTCTGTCCTTATTTTTGCCGACTCTCTCCATTGATGTTTTTATATCAACGTCAAAAACAAGCGTTAAATTAGGTTTCATCCCTTCTGTTGCAAGGTTATTAAGGAAATTGATTTCATCTAAGTTAATATTTCTGCCATAACCTTGATAGGCAACCGTAGAGTCGGTGTGCCTGTCACATAGAACAATTTTCCCTGATTTTACGGCGGGGGTTACTATTTGTGAAATATGTTGAGCTCTATCTGCAAGAAACAAAAAAGACTCACATCTTGGTGCTATTTCGCCGTCGTAGTTTAATAAAATTTCTCTTAGCTTTTCACATAGCCCTTTTGCTCCGGGTTCTTTTGTTTTTATTACTTCATAATTTTTAGAAAGAAATTCTGCAACAAGCTCCAACTGCGTACTTTTTCCGCAGCCGTCTACTCCCTCAAATGTTATAAATAATCCGTTTTTCATTTATTTTTCTATTACTACTTCTATAAATTCATAGTCCTTTAGATAAGGCAAATGTTCTTCTCTTATCAATTCTCCGGGAAGAAGTATTGAAATTCCGGGAGGACATTCTGCTATAACTTCTGCTGATATTCTACCGACAGCATCATGCTTTGATACGGTTTCTTTTTTAGAAAAATACGCATCCCTTGGACTCATTTTTATCTGTGGTATAACAAGCGGCATGTGCTTTCTGTTTTCCAAATAATACAAGTCGGTATAATTTGTTTGTGAAATCTTTTCTAAGGAATCAGCCAAATATTTGACATCATTAAAAGTGTTACCTTGGTTTACAAGAAGTAAAACACCTACATCGGATGCTGATTCTACTTCAATATTAAAATCCACTTCAAGGATTGTTTCAAGCCTTTTGCCTGAAATACCATCCATTTTGACAAATACTTTTGTAACGTCGGTTAAAAATCCAAAATCAGGTTTTAGTTGATGAATTTTTTCCATTCCGTCAATACGTTTTCTTAAGTATTTGGCATTTTTAATCATTCTTGAAATAAGTTTTTTACCCTTGTAGCTGACAAGGTTTGCTCTTGCAGCATCAAGGCTGGCAAGTAAAAGCATTGACGGGCTTGTTGTGTGCATTAGCTTTAAAGCTTTTTCAACAGCGTTTGCATCAATTAATGAATTCTTAGCAATATGCAGCATAGAGCTTTGGCTCATGCTTCCGCCTGTTTTATGGAGAGAATGCAAAACAGCATCAGCTCCCAATTTGAGTGCTGTTTCAGGTAAATCGTTGCTGAAATTCCACAAGCATCCGTGAGCTTCATCAACAATCAAAGGTATTCCTCTGCGTTTACATATTGCAGAGATTGATTTTATATCGGAAACAACGCCTTCATAAGTAGGGTTTGTAAGCCATACAAGAGCGATGTCGTCGTGTAAATTTAGTGAATCTTCTATATCTTGCGGCGAAATACTGCCCCATATAGACCAACCCTCAACTTGTTTAGGTATAGCCCATACAGGTTCAGCACCTGATAGTATTAAGCCTGTTAAAATTGAACGATGGCAATTTCTGTTAACAAGAATTTTGTTCCCTTTCTTTGTGCATCCGAGAGCCATTGCTATATTCCCTACCGTTGAGCCGTTTAAAAGGAAAAACGTACGTTCTGCTCCAAAAGCTTGTGCAGCAAGTTCTTGTGCTTCTTTTATAGGTCCAGTTGCAGGGTGTAATGTCCCTAAGTTGTCAAACTCATCGGTCGTATCAAGTGATATCATTCGTGTTCCGGTTAGCTGCTTGAAATCATCATATATTGCACGACCTTTTGTGTGTCCCGGAATATGAAATTGATAACTCGGGTTTTCAAACGAACGCTTTAATGCCTCTACTATCGGAGCCTTCACTTGAACACTTGTTTTATCTTTACAATATTTTTTCAATAACTTTGCCACTACTATTTTCTTTCCTATGTTCAACCATTCAATTTTAACAACATACTACAATAAAAACAACAACCTGTGTAAAAAATTGCTATCTCAGTAAAGTTTTGTAACATTTGTTGCGGACTTTTTTTATTAATGGCATTCATTATTCTTTCTTATTGTGTGGCTTAACTTGTTGCGTAATTTTATGATTTATATTTTGTGATATAATAATCAAGTATTTTATAAAAGGAGTGTATTATGAAAGTAAGAGCAAGTCATATTTTAGTAGAAACAGAAGATGAAGCAAAAAAATTAAAATCAGAGATTGATAATGGTGCTGATTTTGCAGAACTTGCAGCAAAGTATTCTAAATGCCCATCAGGTCAGAACGGCGGAGATCTTAGATATTTTGGCAAAGGTATGATGGTTAAGCCTTTTGAAGATGCAGCATTCGCACTTAAAAAAGGCGAAGTTTCCGATCCTGTTCAAACTCAATTCGGGTGGCATTTAATTTATCTTACTGATATTACCGAGTAATAGATATGATGTTGGATTTTGATAAACTTGGAATTGACTTCTTACTAGTTAATTCTACAAATGAGTTTCTTACAGAATATTCTGCGTTAGAGGAAAATTCAAGGTATGATTTAACAGGGTTTAGCGGATCAACGGGTGATGCTCTTGTTTCAAAAAATGGTGAGGTTTACCTTTTTGTTGATGGAAGGTATCATACTCAGGCTGAGCTTGAAATAAAAAAGAATGTTCACCTTATTAAATTACAAACTGGGCAAAAACAGGATGATGAAATAAGAAAAATTATTCCTGAGAATGCTGTTCTTGGTATGGTCGCTGATAAAAATTCGCAAATAAGGGTTGAGTCGTTTAAAAACGTTAAACTTTTAAATCTCGATCCCATTAATTTTTATACCCAAATTAATACCAATAGGATTGAAGTTATA
>CALURS010000064.1 GCA_944323215.1 Candidatus Gastranaerophilales bacterium
AGCGAGCCTGAATCCCCCATAAAAATCCTTGCCGGATTAAAATTATAAGTAAGGAAAGCTAGCATAGAACCTGCCAAAATAAAAGCAATCAAAGCACTTATCGGATACCCGGGAGAAACAGCCAAAGCTATTAATGCTAAGGTAATAGAATTAACCGTAATAACAGAACCTGCAAGACCATCAACCCCGTCAATAAAGTTAATAGCATTACTAATTCCAACTATCCAAAGTACAGTTATCGGATAAGAAAATTGCTCAAGTGAAAACGGGATAACACCATTTGGCACAATATCAATTCTAACACCCAGCAAATAAACCAATGTTGCAATAAGTATTTGAATAACGAGTTTAAACTTTGCAGGGAGGTTATAAATATCATCAACAAGCCCCAATAGAAACATAAGGGTACCACCCAATAGTATTCCGGAAAGTAAGCTTCCATAAGGATAATAACTCAAAATGACAAGAAACAAGAAGGTAGCCATTGTGCTTAACCAAATAGCAATTCCCCCCAGCCTTGATATTGGAATTTTATGGATTTTACGTTCATTAGGCGTATCAACAAGACCTTCTTTTTTGGAAAAATCTATTACAAAAGGCAATATCAAAACACCTAATATATATGAAATAATCGCACCGATTATATGAGCATGAGATAATTTTATAATAATTTTATTTTCCTCTTTCCGTTAATCATAAAGCGGATGCTTTTCACATAAAGCTAACGATTTTGCTCTGAGCGATTTCAAAACAGCCTCATCCTCAGAATTCTTAATCGCATTAGCAATAATGAAAGCAATCTCCTTCATATCTTCTTCTTTAAAACCTCTTGTAGTAACCGCAGCAGCACCAAGTCTAATACCACTTGTAACAAAAGGACTTTGCGGATCATTCGGAACGGTATTTTTATTAGCGGTTATTCCCACCATTTCAAGTACATTTGCCATATCCTTACCGGTCTTACCTGTTCCTCTTAAATCCAAAGTCATCAGATGGTTTTCGGTCATACCACCTACAATATTCATACCGTTATCGAGTAAACCTTGAGCCAACGCTTTAGCATTCATAACAATTTGTCTTGCATATTCCTTAAAACTCTCAGACGATGCTTCTAACAAGGCAACAGCTTTACCGGCAATAATATGTTCAAGCGGACCGCCTTGCATTCCAGGGAATACTGCTTTATCAATACCGGCTGCATGTTCTGCATCGCACATAATAATCCCACCTCTTGGGCCTCTCAAAGTTTTATGAGTAGTAGTTGTTACAAACTGTGCATATCCAGCAGGTGAAGGATGTACACCTCCTGCTACTAAACCGGCTATATGTGCTATATCAGCTAAAAGGTATGCTCCAACCTCATCTGCAATTTCTCTAAAACGTTTAAAATCAATTATTTTTGAATAGTTACTTGCACCGCAAATGATAAGTTTGGGCTGATACTCTTTTGCCTTTGCTAAAACATCTTCATAATCTATTTCACCGTTATCATTTACACCATAACTTTTTACGTTAAAATATATACCTGAAAAATTAACCGGCGAACCGTGACTCAAATGTCCACCATTTGATAAGTCCATACCCAAAACGGTATCCCCCGGCTTTAGAAGATACATAAATACAGCCATATTAGCCTGTGCACCACTGTGTGGCTGAACATTGGCATGATTCATACCAAAAAGCTTTTTCGCCCGCTCTTGCGCCAATTCTTCTATCTTATCAACATTTCCGCAACCGTTATAAAATCTTTTATATGGCTTTCCTTCAGCATACTTGTTTGTTAAAACCGAACCACAAGCTTCCATTACAGCCTTGGAGGTAAAGTTTTCACTTGCAATAAGCTCTATCGTTGTTTGCTGACGTTTTAGTTCCAAATCAATATAATTTGCGACAGCCGAATCAGTTTTTCTTAAATTCTCCAAGTCCATAAAATCCTCCCACAATCTTTTTACAATTATAGGATAAAAAACAACAGCTTGCAATTTGTAACATTAAGATAAAATAATTCCATCAAAGACAAAATACATTACTTAATCATAGGAATAATAAGTTTTTGTCCGATAGAAAGAGCATTCGGATTAGCCATTTTATTAGCTTCCTTTATAAGCTCAACTTTTTTCATATCAAAGCTACCGTAAAATCTAACAATGATACTTTCAAGAGTATCACCCGATTTAACAGTATAAGTTTGAGCAGCAGGCACAGCAGAGGTTTCAACAACAGCCGCCGAATCTGCGGGGATAAAAGCAAATTTAGCATCTTGAGTAACCGCCTTAGGTGTCTGAATTTTTGCTTCCCTAGGTGCTGTACAGTTAATAAGAATTGATACCATTGTTGTCATAATAAGTGTAATAACGGCTCCGACAACAAGCCCAAGCACAAAATAAACTTGAGGTGATTTATCCACCGGTTTATGAGAGACTCTAAAATTTTGCCAAAGAACATCCAATTCACGTTCTTTGCTTTGTTCTCTATAAAAATCACTATCTTGATGCTTCGCACTATAATTTCTAAGCGAACGCATCATATCCATTTTTTCTCTGGTCAGATTAGAACGTCTGAGAGTTGAACCTTTCATTTAACCTCACTACCCGTTAGTTACACACACCAAATGTATCATAAAATACCTACATTGGCAACCCACATAAAAAAAATACTCCATATGGATGAGTTTTATAATATATTTTCTTCTTTTAAAGTTTTTAAAATTGAGAGTTTGAGTTTTGTATTATTTTTTTCTTGATTGTAAATTTGTTTTAAGAGCATAATAGCATATTCATTATTTCTATCTGCTGAAACAATTTTACATAAGCAAACAACGGCATCAGTTTTTGCTCCTTTATCATAAAGCACAGTTGGCAAAAGCACCACTGAAAGACGTGAAGGATATTTTTTATATGTATAGTTAGCGCAGTTTTGAGCTGCTGTATAATTTTTAAGCTTGATATAGCAATTTGTGATCTCTGCATATAATTTAACCTTCAAATCTGACGAATCAACCATTGAGATAACATTTTTGTATTCTTGTATTGCTTTAGTATAGTTTTTATTTTCCTGATATGCTTTCGCCAATCTGTATCTTGAACTGGGATCCTGCGGAGTAATATTAGAATTTATTTTGGCAGCGGTTTGCGCGTCTTGCTTTAATCTTGCTTCGCCACCGACTACCTGTGCTTTTGTCAGCAAATTAGCCTTATCTGATGTAGATAGCGGTCTATCCGTACAATCAGGAACCATTGAATACAAAAGCTTCAGAGTTGTTAAATCTCGTTTGGAAATGTCATAATTTCTTTTTTGTGCAACGGGGTACATTAAGTCACCAGACTTTGAACTATGACCGGCAAGCCCGAGAGAATGACCTATTTCGTGCAAAGCTACATTATAGAGAATTTGGCTTGAAAAACTATTACCATTCTTATCAGTTACACGGAATTTTATAATAGAATCGGCAATTTTATCATCCATATATTTAAACTGATGGTAACCTACCGTGTCTTCTGACATATTACTAAAATCATATGTAAAAAAGCATTTCATATCTGCATTTTGCGGAGATGAAACGAATTTAAAAGAAACAGCACCACCTGTAACTGTTTGCCATTTCAGATAGGCTTTCTTAACAGCCGAAACATAGTATTCCGGAACTCCATTAGACTGTATGTACACCCCGAGAGGAAAAGAAGATTTGTTCCATCTTGTGACATCACCTTGGGCTATTACTCCTCGTATATAAGAGTTTGCAACAACTTCTCGCAAATTATACGGATTTATATAAATTGAATCATATGGTGCTGAATATGATATTAAACCTATAAATACAATTAAAAATGTAACAAAAAATTTTTTCATAAGAGTATATTATCAAATTTTAATTTTAATAAAATCAACTAATCACCGTAGAAATCTAAACAGAAAAATTCAACAAATATAATAAAAAATCCCATACTAAAGTATGATTTTTTTATCAAATTATTGTGAATGAGTGTTCGAATACAATATAATACTAATATACTGTTGACTTTAACGAAAAAATGATTAAAATTAAGCTGACAGACAAATTCAATCAACAATCAAAATAGGAGAATTTCATATGGGAATGGCAGCATCACAAGCCAGATATCTTCAATTATCAGCAAGAATGTCAAACTGTGAATATGAAGGGCAACAAATAAACCAACAACGTACAATATTAGCAAATGAAAGTGCGAATTTATTTAATCAAATGCTTGTAATGGAAGTACCGACCGTACCATCTTCAACGGATTATACAACTGTTCAATATACATTTTCAGATGGTTCATATGACCAAACAATTGATAATTATTATCAAATAGGCACTCCGGATAGTGATTACAACTATGTCGTAACTCACTCATATTCAGTTGATCGATATACCGGCTCAATGAAACACTTATCAGACCCACAAGTACAGTTCTCCAGCCTGGAATCTATCCTGCCTCCTGCTGCATATGAAGCTTATCAACAAGGAATCTATCAAAGTTATGCAGTATATGAAAGCAAGCTAGCAGAATATGAACAAATGGAAGAGGATGCTAACGCGTTAATAAAAGATGTTGAATCTGCTCAAGTAGGGCTTTTAAATAAGGTAGGAAAAACAACAGAGACAGCACTGGATTACGATGCAATAAGCGGGATTTATAAAGTAACCGATAACACCGGAGCACAGTATGATTTATCTCCAACCGATTCAAATACAGATATTGAAGCACTCATAAAATCAGGAGTTCTTAGTAAGGATGATCAATATTATTCTTATCAAGATAGTACAGGAACTACGCACTATTTATCTCAATCAAGTATGGACAAATATTCAACCGGAGCGGCTACAAATCTAACAGGTTATTCGATTGACATGACAGATCCTGATACGTTGCAAGCAATTACAGATTATGATACAGCCGTACAAAGCTATAACGACGCAAAGTCAGCGGCAAAGAATTTTTATGACACTGATGTAACAAGTGCATACAATGATTATGAAACATTATTAAATACTTATGAAGAGTCAACACGACCAACATATATAGGTAACTGTGAGCTTACAGAAATTCCAGTAGGGCAAATGACCGAGGATCAACTAGCGGAATTACAACAGGTAATATATGATTTAGGTCAAGAAAATATTGATTCTAATTTGACCGGTTGTTTTGATGCAAATGGTGATTATAAGGGCGGAATATTTTCATTTGAACTATATGGCACAACATATTATACAACTTACGCAGATTTATACGCATCATACACATCCGTAGATGATTCTGATTCTAATAACGGAATTGACCGACAATATTCTTTACCGTATTACAGTGCAAGTTATGTTAAAACAAAAGTAGAAACAACAGAAAAAGCATTATTAGAGACAGATTCCAGCGGTAGATTTACTTCAATAAGGTTAGAAAATGATTCTGTAAAATATACTCTTAATGCAGAAACAGTAACAGATGAAACAGCATATAATGATGCAATGAACCAGTATTACTATGATACAGCTGTTTACGAAAAAACTGTTTCTGACATAAATGCTAAAACATCCATAATCCAACAACAAGACAGAACCTTAGAATTAAGGTTAGAGCAATTGGATACGGAAAGAAATACATTAAGTACAGAAATGGAAGCAGTACAAAAAGTTCTTAGTGATAACATTGAAAGAACCTACAAGACATTTGGTGATTAGTCTTGACTTTTTAATAAAAATCATTAAAAAGAGGATAATATGGCATATAAGAATGATGGATACTTAGTAATAGCAAACAGATACGGCGCAGCTTCAAGCAACGCTAAAGCATTGATGTATGAAACCTATGATCGTTTAAGAGATTTAACGGTATCAGGAAGTACCGCTACAGGTAGCGGCTTTGGAGCAACAGGCGGTTTTCTGTACCAGCTGGCAAGTCTGTTTTCGCCATCAGCATTTATGACCACATTAGGCGGAACCGATACAATGAACATCCCCGGAACTTCATATTGGTCACCATACACCGGAGCCAATGGTTCTGCAAGCGCACAATACAGTTCATTTGGGCTTAACTCTCTATATAATTACTCAGGTTTTCCAAGTGGCGCAGCATCAGTATATTCAGGACTAAGCGGAACTCCAACAGGCGGGGCTGCATCTGTAGGATTAATCAGCGGTGTAGGCTCTTATGACGGCTATGCTACCGGTTACGCATCAAGCATTGGAAGTATTGCAGATATAGCATCTGCAGCAGGATACGGTGCAGGTATGGCTTCCGGATATGGTGTTGGACAAACTTTTGTTACACAGTTAGGCGGAATTATTTCCGGATGGGGCGGAATACTTCAATCAATGGCTCCATATATGGGTGAATGGGGGCTTCCTGCTATTCTTTGCGGAAACCTATTATCAGGTACAGGTTCTGCTGCTATTTCTGCTGTGCAAAATGTTGCCAGCAACGTTCTTACTAATGCTGATACTATTCTTTCACAAAAGGTTACAAACATAGAAACTGTTTGCAAAATGCTTGATACTCAATCTGATATTGTAAGAAAAATGTTGAAAGATGACATTGAAAGTAACAGTCAGGAAGTACAAAATATATCTTAATAATTTTATTATGTTTTTAAGAACTTTTTTAAGAATAATGTTTCATCATATATTTTGTAATAACGTATTTATTACGTTTGGACGGGTTTGCATTAATTTTTGTAACAATCTTATTCAAAAAAAACAAAATCCCCTAAAGTTTTACAAAAATATGACGATAATAGAAAAGGATACGAATACACCAATTTCGTTCCAAAGTATTACCGGCGATGAAATAGACTACAACAATGTTAAGACATGTTAAACTACACCCTATATTTTAGCAATTTTTATGGAAAACATGTTTTAAATATAGTAGAAGGTCTATTAAAGTAGGAAAAATTCGATTATGAACGATACTTTAAAGACAACAATCAGACGATTAATTAACTTTATGAACTTTGCACGGAATTTTTTCGTAAGAAATAATCCGTTCCTAATGTTATTTAACAGTCTGTTTACTTCCTTCAAGGACATGCTTCAAGTCCGCCAGAAATTAAAAATGGCAAAATACAGAGTTAACTACAATAAGCATAAACTCAGTAAGATGGAAGCACTAATCGCAGAAAGTAATGAGCACACGTTTTTGAAAGGAAGAAATCTGAACCAACTAAGATAAGGAAGTGTGTGTTATGGGTGTAGTATCAACTATTTTCAGGACGCAAATGCTGATAGCTAGACAGCACGATTTAGAAGCGTTCATTTCTGACTTAGCAGAAGCCAAAATGGAGCTGGCAAGTTCTGTAACCGATTACATTGATGCAGGACAAGATTTGGATGATAACAGTCCTGTTGTAAAACGACTTAAAGCTAGGCGTGAAAAACTGGAATTGATGGAAAAGAAAATTGATATGCGAATGCAGGAATATCAAAATAAACTTAATATGGTAAACACAGAACTTCAATCTTTGAATGGAGCAGCAAGTACACAAATTCAAAGAAGTTTCTCATATCAATTATAATCTATGAATTAATCTTTTTGGTCTTGTATTTGTTTTCAAAATATGAAATCATATTGCTATGGCAGAAAACATACTGGAGATTAAAAATATTTCCGTCAATTATACTCCGGCAGGGAAACCCACCGGAGAAATTGTGCGTGCGGTAAAAAACGTCAGCCTTGATATAAAACGGGGAGAAGTGTTTGCCATTGCCGGAGAGTCAGGCTGCGGTAAATCTACACTTGCAAAAAGTATAATGCGTTTAATAAAACCGGCGGAGGGTGAGATTTTATTCAAGGGGAAAAATATTTATAACCTCTCTAAAGCTGAAAAGAAAGAGTTTACTAAAGCTGTACAAATGGTATTTCAAAACCCTTACCACAGCTTAAATCCCAAAATGAAAATATATGATACATTAAAAGAACCACTTGACATTAACACCAAACTAAAAAAAGCACAAAAACAAGAACGAATAGAAAAAATCATTCATGATGTAGGCTTAAGCCCAAGTATATTAGGAAATTACCCACACGAATTTTCCGGTGGGCAAAGGCAAAGAATAGCTATAGCAAGAGCATTAGTATCAGAACCTGAAGTAATAATCGCAGACGAACCGGTAAGCGCTTTAGATGCAAGCATTCAAGCTCAAATCCTAAATCTATTGGAGAGCCTAAAACGAAAATATAATCTTACAATAATTTTTATTTCACACGATTTAAGAGTAATACACTACTTATCAGATATGGTTGGAATAATGTATTTAGGAGAACTGGAAGAAATCGGCACAACAGAAGATATTTTTAATGACCCTAAACATCCATACACAAGAACCCTGCTTGACTCTATTCCTGCATTTGGAAAAGAAAAACCACCTATATCAAATAAAGAAGCTGAAATTGAAAACATATGCGGTTGCTCATTTATTCCGAGATGTACAAGATGTCAAATCGGCAGATGTAACAAAAATCCTGATTTAATGAGAATTTCTGCAACTCATTATGTAAAATGTTCCCTTTATCAAACAATAGAATAATATATATGAACAGATTTTATTCATGGTATAATAGCGATATAAAAAGAAAGGGAGATTACCATGAAAAAATCAATTAAAGATTTAGGCGACATTCAAGGTAAAACAGCGTTAGTAAGAGTTGACGTAAACGTACCATTGGATGCAGACAAAAATGTAACAGACGATACAAGAATCCAAGCTATCGTACCTACAGTAAAATATTTAAAAGACAAAGGTGCAAAAATTGTTTTGATGGCACACCTAGGTAGACCAAAAGGTGAAAAGAACATGGAATTTTCGCTTGCACCGGTTGCAAAATATATGTCAAAAGTATTTGGTGAAGAAATTATGTTCATCCCATCAGTAGAAGAAGCTCCTGAATATGTAGCAAAATTAAAGGACGGACAAATCGCATTACTTGAAAATATCAGATTTTACAAAGCAGAAGAAGCAAAAGATGATGATATGACATTTGCAGAAGAATTAGCAAAATTAGGTGATTTTTATGTAAACGATGCATTTGGTGCAGCACACAGAAATCATACTTCTACAGCAAAGTTGGCTAAAATCTTAAAACCGGCAGTATCAGGTTTATTGATGGAAAAAGAAATCAGATGCTTGTCAGAAGCTCTTGACAATCCGGTAAGACCATTTACAGCTGTTGTTGGCGGTGCAAAGGTATCTTCAAAGATTGGTGTTCTTGAAAACTTAATCGATAAAGTAGATAATCTAATTATCGGCGGCGGTATGGCATACACATTTGTTAAAGCAAATGGCGGTAAAATCGGAAACTCAATCTGCGAAGATGATCAACTTGAAGTAGCAAAAGCTATTGAAAAGAAAGCAGCTGACAAGGGTGTAAAACTTGTAATGGCAACTGATGTACTTGTAACAGATGATTTTTCAGGTAACGGTACAAATAAGTTTGTAAAAATCAACGAAATTCCTGACGGATTTGAAGGTGTTGATGCAGGTCCTGATTCAAGAAAAGCTTTTGCTGATGTTATTAAATCATCAAAAACAATTCTAATGAACGGTC
>CALURS010000065.1 GCA_944323215.1 Candidatus Gastranaerophilales bacterium
ATAGACCAGTGGCACTCTGCCGACGAGAAGGTGACTAAATGTCACGTTCGAGGAGAGGAAGGTAGCGCAGTCGCTACCACCACAAAAAATTGAAAATTATTATAGACCAGTGGCGCAGTGGTAGCGCAGAAGACTCTTAATCTTTTGGTCGTGGGTTCGAATCCCACCTGGTCTATTTTTTAGTGTCTAATTTTTATAAAATATCCTCTATAATATATTAATTATAAATTTTATAAAAATTATGTATTATATAAAGTGTGTCTTAAGTATTAAATGAGTAGTAATTATTTATAGAGTGTTATTAAAATATTTCTTGTCTTGGTTTTGTATAGTTAGTTTCTCATAAATGGCTTTTGAATTTTTATGCATAGGCGAATATAAATAAGAATTAATTTGGGTATCAGAGTTCTCAAGGTTTTGTGCAGGAGCTTCTAGCTTAGCTGTCCATACAGCATATTTATTTATATAATTTTACTAAATCACTATTTTGTAGCATTGGATTCTTATAGCCTAGTTAAGTATAAATTTTTGCACATTCAATTATTTTTTAACGTTAATTTTAATTTTTTTATCGTTATTCACATTAATACTCCTCAAACAAAGATTTAATTGACAGCTTTTAAATTTATCTAAGATATGGGAGTTTTCTGTACTGATAGCCCTAAATTATAGTTGTAGGAAGCTTTTAATAGGTTGCAACTCAAATAATTTTAGTAGTTCATCTCTCATAATTTTGCTTATGAATTTTCAAATCCCTTTAAATTTACAGCTAGTCAGTTGATTTTATAAAACCAACTGACTAGAATTCTAATAAAATTTTGAGTTTATTTCTTGATGTTTATTGTAGCTTTACAAACATTGCTTAACGCTTCAGAAAATTTGTCAAATGTTTGAGCTAATCTCTTTTCAGAAGTTAATTCTGCAATTATTGGCTCTTTTTTTTGAGGGGTAGTAGTAGTTTTTGGCAGTGCGTTTTTAATCCTTAAATCAACTAATAGATTAGGATTGTTCAGTTTTTTTGCAATTGATTTAATACTCATAATAAAATACCTTTCTATTTTTCTAACACGATAAATTCATATATATTATTAAAACAAAAACATCTTAAAAATTGCGTGTAAAAGTTTATCTATTTATCTGGAAATTCGCCTGTATAATTGATTTTACCCAAAATAAAATTATCTTTATAATTCTTAATATATGATAGAAGATGATTTTAACTAGCAAGTTCCAGTCTATGAATTTTTTAGCTTGGAATTGATTTAGCTGACAATAATTATATGATAAAAAAGTGTTAAAGGATATAATAAAAACTGCTTATTTGATAAAAGTGCGTAGCTTTGTTGTGTAATTATTTGGAAAAATTTTTTGTTTTTAAATTCTGTCAGATGTTGTGAAAACTACAATTTATATAAAGTTCGTGCAATATTTTATTATGTAATAATGAAAAAAGGAGTATCCCATGAAAGTATCGTTGAAAAGTTTTTTACCTTTAGTTGCACTTAGTGCGGCGGCATTATCTTCTTGTTCCGAGTCTCCGCATACAACGGCAGAAAATATATGGTTGCAAGACCTCGTCAAGAATTTTTAGACTTAACAAATACAAACAATGTTTTATTAATCCAATCGAGATTGGATTCAATGGCCTATAGAGATATTTTTAATACTATTGTTGCAGCAAAAGATTCTTCTAAAGTCGCTGAGTTTAATAAAATAGCAGCAACGATAAGACCGTCTTTTGTCTCTACTAATGCCCAAGACTGTTATAGTGAAATTAATGAAAATTTAATTAAGCAAGGTATAACAGTAGGTGAGCATAAAAAGATTGCTTCGGATTCTGATTTTGTTGGCATCAGCTGGAATGATATTGCCCTTAGATTTCTTTTTAACGCAGATGGTTGGGCATATCGTCGTTTCTTTAATAAAATAGGAATTTTAGATGACAAGTTAAGTGCTAAATGTGATTCGGTTTCACAGATTATTATGCCAAGATGAATATAGGTTTTATTTTACGTAAAGGTTTTATAATAATTAAAATATTTCTTGTCTTGGTTTTACATAATTAATTAGTTTTTCATTAACGAATTCTTTAAACATTTCTACCATATATTCAAATCCATTATCGTGTAGTGTTGGATTTTGTTTTTCAGCAATTAATTCTTTTAATTTAGATTCAGTTTCCTTTAAAAGAGCTTTATCAGGAAAATAGTTAAAAGGATCTCCTTCAAACCCTCTTGCATATAGGTTTGAGTCTAAAGTATTAAAATTTAATTTTTTTGCAGGAACTTCAAGTAATCTTTGTGCATAGGCGTTTGCCAATTTGCCAAGTATTTTAGGTCCAAGCTCTGTTCTGTCAACGTCTATTGCGTGGTATAAAAACGATATAGGATTGTATTCATCCATGTGGTAGTTTGGACTAAAGTCTATACAAGTCAAGTTTTGTGATATAGGGTCGACTAGCAAATTCTCTCCAAATCTGTCAAAATCAATTCCTTTTTCTTTTGCTTCTTCCACTTGTTTTATTGCATTTTTAAATGACGATTCGGGAAAGTTATTTGCGACAAGTTCTTGCAGAGCTTGCTTTACTTTGATCCCCGATTCTGTATCACTGTGCTTCATTATTTTAAGAGGTATACCAGGGATGTAACGCATTAATTGTGTATCGGCATCTAGGTGTGCTACAACGTGATTTACTTTATCATATTTATCCAGCTTCATATCAAAGCCGAGTGTTTGACCTTTGGCAGTCATTTTTTTAAGCTGTCTTATGCAATAGTATGGATAGTCTTCGATTTTGTATGCAATTGCTTCTTGACCTCTGCCTATTTCAATCTTATCTTTTAATGCTTTTTTACAAATTTTTATTATTTTATCTGATGGTAAATCTAATAAATCAACTGATTTTGGAACTCCGCCGCTAAACGATACAGTATCGTATTTTAGTGGTGTAAGCTTTGGGCAAGCTAAATTGATTGATTGTTTGTGATAATTATTTTGAGTTTGTTGGGAGGATTTGTTAAAAATATTTGAGATTTGCAGATTCATTGTTTTCTTCTAATCCATTTTTGTTAATGTATAAATTTGAATGGTGCTCAATCTGAAAAATTGCTTAAATATTAACAAATCGTTACAATTTATTTGTTTTTTCTAATTGCAGTTAAGAAAAAGTTTTTTTTTCTATTATTTAGTTTCTCATAAATGAATTTTAAATTTTTTTGCAATAGGCGAATATATGTAGGAATTAATTCTGGTATCAGAATTTTTAAGGTTTTGAGCAAGAGCTTCTAGTTTATCTGTCCATACGGCGTATTTATTTATATAATTTTTTGCTAATTCACTATTTTTACTTAACTGGATTCTTATTGCATTATCAAGCATAGCTTTTGCACATTCAATTATTTTTTCAAAATTAATTATCATTTTCCCGTTATTGCTAATTGCAATTCCTTGATTTTGGATAAAATAATTATGCTGCATAATATTTCTCGTTTTATGTGCATCATTAAAGTCTGCACCTTTTTGAGTATATGCAACAACCCAAGAGGTCAAAATTTCTTTAACTCTGTTTTCTGAATAGTATCCTTGTTCTTTTAGTAAATTTAGCATAGCTATTGAGCCCATATCAGCTTTATGTTCTTCTATGGTATTTTTATAAATTCCAAGGTTTTCTAAACCTTCTTTAGGGCCTAATGAGTGCATATTTTCATGCAAAATTGTAAAATCATGTAATGCTTCGACATTAAAATATTTATGTTGAGAGATATCCAAAATTGCATTTAATTTTTCTTCAATACCATTTGCATATTTTGCTTCTCTAAGTTCTTTGTTATAAACAGTTCTGTGTCCGCCTCCTGTTTGCACGGCTAGTTTGTCTGCATTAGGCAGGTTTGAAGCAATTGATATACCTCCTCTATAGGCTGCATTGGCTCCGCTCATTGCTACTATATGTGCATCTACCATTGTTTGTTTAGAGTTGCCTTTAGTGATTGTTTGTGTGTATTTATAGCTGTAAGGCATCGCTTTTGCCATTATTGGTAAAAGTTCTTTTATCTTTAGGAGATAGTTTGTTCCTTTTTTATCAACTATTCCGACCCTTACACCTATATTATCTTTTGCATATACAGGTATATTATACTTCTCCAGTAATTCTTTTAATTCCCTATTCTTTATTACTGTTGGTGTCATTTTGTCGGAATAACATTCTCTGCCGATTGTTAGTTCTAATGGAGTGTCTTGTAGAGTAGCCCATTTCTTGTCTGCAGCACAGTCAAGCAGAGGATTGTTTTCTCTCAGCGCTTTAGCTTGTAATATTAAATATTCATTAAAATCTTTATTCGTACCTGTGTTTGCTGCTGCTTCCAATTCTTCGGCGGCTAATGTAAATTCCTTTTTAAAATAATCCGTATAATCAAATGCTTTTAAGTCTTCTCCGTCTCTAAAAACTATTGAACGTTGGTTTAAAATTTTTCTTACTTCGTCAATACGGTTTTCTTTAATCATCCGTATTATTATTTGCTGTAACTCTTTTTCTGTTAGATCTTCAGGATAAAATCCCTTTCCTGGAAGTTCTTTTATACCTTTGGCAAGAACCACATCATCTCCTTCAGTGGTCTTTCCGATAATACCTTTTTGTCCGTCATATAGTTTTTGGGTTAGGATTGCTTGTTTATCTCCTGATAATATTCTTTGGTTTAAAAACTTTTCAAAATCTAAATTGTGAACATTATCCAAACGTTTGTATACGCTGTCAAAACATTCGGCTACCCTTATTAGATGCTCAAGTGCTTGCTTATCTCCTTCAGGCAAGGTCTTATATGCGACACTGCTTTCACTTAGAAGTTCGTGTTTTGTATATTTTTTAGGGGTTAATCTGTTTTCTAATTCTTTTAAGGTATAACCATAATCAAATTAAGGTTTTATATTCTCATAGCCTTTAAAATTTGTTTGTTCTGTTTTTATATTATTTAGATATGAAGTGTTAGGTTTATTAGTTTTTGTTTGTTGCTTTGCCTCTATTTGATTTGTTTTTGTGTTTCTTGATATAGGTAAGATTTTCATTTTACGTTTATAACTCCTTTTGTTTGGTATAAAACGTAAAAAAAAATTTTTTGCTTGCTTAGAGAAAAATTGTAAAGTTTTTAATATGGTTATTCAAAGAAATACTTTATATCAATATTAAAGTACTGTGAAATATTATATAGCGTTTCTATGCTTGTTAAGTTTTTTCCTCTTTCAATACACGAGATATGTTCTCTTGACATATTAACGCATTCTGCTAACTTTTCTTGAGATAGACCTTTCTCAAGTCTTAAATCTCTAATTTTTTTCCCGATAGTGTTTTTTAGTTTTCTTATTCCCATATATACATAGTCGCATGTAATATAAATAGTGCTGTAATATATGTATTACAATATATCCAGTTAAAGGTATATTATAAACGGTTGTAAGCTTAAAATATCATGTTATACTTAATTTATGCTATGTTTCTATATACAATTGTGTAATTTTTAATATATTTTATAATTAACTAAAAAAAATAGGAAATATGGCCAGTATACTTTTAATATTGAATTTAGTTATTCTGTGAGAGATAGCTTTATTATAAAAGTGTGAGAAAGGTTTTGAATGAGAAAAGTATCAGTAATCGTTCCGGTTTATAATGCTGAGAAGTATTTAGATAAATGTCTTATATCTTTGCAGCAACAAACACTTGAGGACATAGAAATAATATGCGTAGATGATGGCTCAGAGGATAAGTCTTTAGAGATTTTAAAAAAATATGCAAAAGGTGATGAACGAATAAAGGTTTTAGAGCAGAATCATAAAAAACAGGGAGCTGCAAGAAATGAAGGCTTAAAGTTTGCAACTGGAGAGTATATAGGGTTTGTTGATGCTGATGATTGGGTGGACATAGATTTTTATGAAAAATTATACGGTTCAGCATGTAAATATCAAGCAGATATTGCTATGGGCGTAAACGTTCGTGTAGGAGGTGGAAAAAAGACTAAGAAACGTTTAGAAATATTACAAGAAAATTGTGTTAAAGATGTTCAAGAAAAATTTGATATTTCAAAGGTTGCCCAAAATCCTTGCCCGACGAATAAAATTTATAAAAGGGAATTTTTATTATTAAACAATTTATATTTCCCTGAAAACATGTTTTGTGAGGATAAACTTTTTGTTACTCAAGCCGTTTACTATGCAGACAAATTGGTTGCTGTTCCTGATGTAAATTATTTTTATTATAGGAATCCTAATTCAACTGTTAATAAAAGAGATAAAAATCATTTAAGAACAATATTAAGAGATAAAGAACAGGCTAAACGAGATGTTTTAAACTTTTTAAAAACACAAAAAATTCAAATTAGAGATAAAGATTTTTGGGCATTGAAAAAAATCTATAAATGTTTAGGAATAACGATATACAAAATTGTAGAAAGTTTGCATACAGAAAAGTATTATTTATTAGGAATTTTTCCAATTTGGGTAAGGGCTATTTAATGTAACAAGTTTTATATAAAAGTCGAACTTTAACGTTTGTGAATCTTTGGATGCTAATCTAAAAATATATTTAATATTCTAAAAATATAATATATCAGTATACCTATAAAAATTTTATAAATGTGTAAAAAGTTATGGAAAATTTGAAAAAAAATTATTTTTACAGATCATGCTTTCTGGCAACACGTATTTTATGTCGTAAATGTTAAATATTGTTCAAAATAATAATTTCTGATAGAATTAAATTCTATATAAAAGAATTCTAAAAAGCGGTAGTTGTTATAGAATTAGCAAATTGTATGATTTATAAATGAATAAAAAGTAGATTTTTGTGTTTAATTATGTTAGAAGCGTAAATAATTAAAAAAAAATATCGAAGGATTGTGCAATTTCCATATGAGAAAAAGTAATTACAAAGGAGAAAAAGTATGCCTTTTGAATTTGAAAAACAAGAAATAGAAGACGTAATACTTATTAAACCAAAAGTATTTGGTGATAATCGTGGATTTTTCATGGAATGTTATAAAGAATCAGAATTTTTTGATAATGGTATTCAAGTAAAATTTAGTCAGGATAATCATTCCAAGTCTGCAGCAAAAGTCCTGAGAGGGCTGCATTATCAAGCAAAACCTTATGCTCAGGCAAAATTAGTCAGATGTACAAAAGGACGAATATATGATGTTGCAGTAGATATAAGATTAAATTCCCCTACTTTTGGTAAATATGTTAAATTGGAATTGTCAGAAGATAATAAGGACATGTTGTATATTCCAGAAGGTTTTGCACATGGATTTGTTGTCTTATCAGATGTAGCAGAACTCCAGTATAAAGTAAGTGGAGAATATAATCCAAGTTATGATAGGGGCATTATTTGGAATGATAAAGATATAAATATTGATTGGGAAATAGATTTTGAGCCAATATTATCTGAGAAAGACAAAAAACAGCCAAATTTAGCGGATATGAACAAAGAGGATTTAGTATAATGACAACTATTTTAGTTACAGGCGGTGCTGGATTTATTGGAAGTTGCTTTATAAGACATGTTTTAAGTAGACATTTAGATTATAAAGTTATAAACCTTGATGCACTAACCTATTGTGGTAATCTCGAAAATCTTAAAGATGTTGAAGCTAACCAGAATTATAAATTTGTCCATGGAAATATTTGTGACAAAAAGTTGGTTAGGGAATTAATTTCAGTATCGGATTGTGTAGTTAATTTTGCAGCAGAGTCTCATGTTGATAATTCTATTAAACATCCTGAGATTTTTGTAGAAACAAATATTCAAGGAACATTAACCTTGCTACAGGCATGTAAAGAAATTGGCATTGAAAGGTACCTTCAGGTTTCTACAGATGAAGTCTATGGGAGTTTAGGTGAAATAGGATATTTTTATGAAACGACCCCATTAGCTCCGAATAGCCCATACTCAGCAAGCAAGGCTGGAGCGGATTTGCTTGTTAGAGCGTATAATGAAACTTATGGCTTGCCGACCCTAAATACTAGATGTTCAAATAATTATGGACCTTATCAGTATCCTGAGAAATTAATACCGTTTTTTATTTCTAAGTTGCTTAGAAATGAAAAAGTCCCTGTTTATGGTGACGGATTGAATGTTAGGGACTGGTTATATGTATATGATCACTGTGAAGCTATAGATATAGTGCTTCATAGTGGTAAGGTTGGTGAAATTTATAATATTGGGGGGCATAATGAAAAGACCAACTTAGAGATTACTCATTTAATTTTAAAAGCAATGGGAAAGGACGAATCATCAATAGAATATGTAGAGGATAGGTTAGGGCATGATAGACGTTATGCAATATCTAATGATAAAATAACTTCAGAATTGGGCTGGAAGCCATCATTAACGTTTGAAGAAGGTATAAAACGTACAATTGATTGGTATTTGAACAATCAGGATTGGATTAGGAATATAGAAAATAAGAAAGCGAGTTTTGTGTAGATGAAGATATTGGTAACAGGTGCAAAAGGGATGCTTGGACAAGATTTATGCCCGATTTTGGAAGATGAAGGTTATGAGGTTATAGAAACGGATATCAATAATTTAGATGTAACTAAGTTCTCTGATGTGGAAAAATATCTAAAAACTGAAAATCCTGATTTTGTAATTCATTGTGCTGCATATACAGATGTAGATAAGGCTGAGGAAGATATAGAAAATGCAAGATTGATAAATAAATTCGGAACGGAAAATCTTGCTAAAGCGTCAGCTAATATTGGTGCTGTAATGGCTTATATTTCTGCAGATTATGTTTTTGACGGTGAAAAAGCAAGTCCGTATAATCCTTATGATAGAGCAAATCCAATAAACAATTATGGTAAAACAAAACTTGAAGGAGAAGAATCTGTAAAAAAATATTGTGATAAGTATTATATAGTAAGGACAAGTTGGCTATATGGTCATCATGGAAAAAATTTTGTGGAAACAATGTTATCCTTAAGAGATAAAGAAGAAATCAAAGTAGTAGATGATCAAATAGGTTGTCCTACTTGGACTGTTGAATTATCAAACGGAATAATAAAGTTGATAGAATGTGAAGATTATGGAATCTATCATGTTTGTGGAAGTGGAGAAACGAGCTGGTATGGATTTGCCAAAGAGATATTTGATTTAACAGGATTGAAAGTTAATTTAATTCCGTGTGTTACAGAAGATTTTCCGAGACCAGCAAAACGTCCCAAATATAGCGTGATGGCTAACAATAATATATGTAGGAATTGGAAATTGTCCTTAAAGGATTATTTACTCTTAAGAGATGAGGATATACAGAAATGAAAGGTATAATTTTAGCAGGTGGTAGCGGGACTCGTTTATATCCTTCGACTTTGGGCGTTTCAAAGCAATTA
>CALURS010000066.1 GCA_944323215.1 Candidatus Gastranaerophilales bacterium
GCTACGTGATGCCTTAATATTGCAATACATTTATTTAACCAGATATGTAGCAAGCAGAGTAAAGATAGCGCTACCCCCTACATTTTCGTTTGAAGATATATCAAGTTACGGTGTTGAAGGATTAATAGATGCAATAGAAAAGTATAGTCCAAAATATGGAGCAAGATTTGAAACTTATGCATTAGTAAGAATAAGAGGAAATATTATAGATAAAATCCGATCACAAGACTTTTTACCCCGTAGCGTAAGAAAAAAAATTAAAAGTGTAAAAGAAGCTCAAGAAGAATTAAAGAAGAAATTCGGCAGAAACGCAACAACAAGTGAAATAGCAGAATTTTTGGGATATGAGAAAGAAAAAGTCGAACAAATACTTGGAGAAGATACAGTCGTAACATCTCTATATGATAAAAAGATGTCAAATGATGAATCAATAGAAATAATTGATACCATACAAGATTACAACCAAAAGAACCCATCAGAAGAAGTCGAAGATAAAACAATAAAAGCTCAACTAGAGAATGCATTAAAGCGCTTACCGGAACGCGAGCGTACTATTTTGGTACTATATTATCATGAGAACATGACCTTAAAAGAAATAGGAGAGGCAATTAACATCTCTGAATCCCGAACATCCCAACTTCACGCACAAGCAATAATGAAGCTTAAAAATTTACTCAGCGAAAGTCGTGTTGAAAGACTCAAAAAAAGTATTTTATAATTATTTTTAATATCAAGAAAAAGAATAAATTATCTGCACTTTACCGATAAAAGTATTTGTTTTATAATCAAAACCAATGAGGTATGATAATGAGTAAATATTTATTGGAAATAGGTGTAGAAGAACTACCGTACAAATTTATTCCGTCAGCAATAGAGCAATTAAGAAACGGATTTAGCAAATTTTTAACAGAGAATAAAGTAACATACAATGATATAAAAGTTATGGCAACCCCAAGAAGATTAGCCGTAATATTATCAGGTCTATCAGAAAAGCAGCCTGATATAGAAAAAATTGTGAAAGGACCTATAAAAAAAGTTGCATATAATGAAAGCGGAGAATTGTCACCTGCCGGATTAGGTTTTATCAAGAAAAACGGCGTAAATGAATCTGATATATATATAGAAAATGATTATATCCACGCGAAAATAAAAATAGAAGGCAAAAGAACCGCTGATTTACTAAAAGATAATGTAACCTCAATTGTGTTAAAGTTACAAGGTCCACACTTTATGCGTTGGGGAAACAATGATGAAAAATTTTCAAGACCAATTCGTTGGATAGTTTCAATTTTAGATGACAAACAAATTCCTATTACAATAATAGATAAAAGTTCTTCTAATATTACAAGGGGACACAGATTTTCAAAGCAAGACATAGTAATAAACAATCCTGATGAATACATTGAGAGATTAAAATCAGCACACGTATACGTTGACCAAGACGAAAGGAAAGCAAAGATAGTTTCTTTGGTAAAAAAAGAAGCTGATGCACTAAATGCAAAGACAAATTATAGTGACGATTTACTTGAAGAAGTAACCTATATTTGTGAATACCCCATAGCTGTAACTTGTGAATTTGATAAAGATTTCTTAACAATTCCGCAAGAAGTTGCTGTAACGGTTATGGAAGTACACCAAAGATATTTTGCACTATATGATAATAACAACAATCTTATAAACAAATTTATAACCGTAACAAACTATATCGGAAACGAATTTGAGAATATAAGAGCAGGGAACTTAAGAGTAATAAAGGCAAGACTTGATGATGCTGTATTTTTCTTTAAAGAAGATACTAAACGTCCTCTGGAAAGTTATCTTGAAAACATAAAAGGAATAACTTTCCAAAAAGGCTTAGGCTCAATGTATGATAAAACAATGCGTTTAGTAACGTTGACGGAATATTTAAGTAAAGAACATAACTTAAGTGAAGAAGAAACAAAAAACGCAAAGCGTACAGCCTTATTGTGTAAAGCAGACTTAGCAACTAATTTAGTATTTGAATTTACTGAATTACAAGGTTTTATCGGTGCAGATTACGCAAGAGTAAGCGGTGAGAATGCAAAAGTTGTAGAAGGAATAAAAGAACATTATTTTCCATTAAATGCAGAATCCGAAACAGCAAGCGGTATAGAAGGTCAGCTTGTTGGTATTGCTGACAAAATCGATACCATTTGTGCCGTATTTGCGGGCGGTAAAAAGCCCACCGGCTCATCAGATCCTCTTGGAGTAAGGCGAGCAGCATTAGGGATTGTAAAAACAATTCTCGAACATAACCTTGATATTGACTTAAACGAGTTAATCAAGAAAGCATTAGAAATTTTACCTATACAAAAAGATGGATGCGAGGCCGATGTAGTAGAATTTATAATGCAAAGGTTAATAATATTCTTATCAGAAAATTATCCAAAGAACGTTCTTGATGCTTGTGCTATAAACAATCCGCTAAGCGATATTTGCGGATATTTGGAACGAGTTAAAACAGTTATTAATATAAATAACCCTCTATTAATAGAAAATGCAAACAGGGTAATCAGAATATTAAAGAATGAAAAAAATGATTCAGTAAAGCCTGAACTGTTTACAACAGCAGCCGAAAGAGAATTGTACAAAGCAATAAAAGAAGTTGATTTGAACGATTACAAAGAATACTGCAAATATTTAATTTCCTTAAATCCATACATAGTAAAATTCTTTGATGATGTACTTGTAATGGATAAAGATGAAGCAATTAAAAATAACAGAATAGGTCTTTTAACAAAATTAAAACAATCCTACGAAAAATTAGCTGATTTTACGAAATTACAAAGTTTGTAATCTTTTGTATCAAACTATTGCCAAAACGTGAAAAAAGTAATACAATATCGTAACGGGCAGAGATGTGATAATAGCGCCTGTGAATTAGGAGAAAAGACCATGTACCAAGATGAAACGCTTATTTGCGAAGATTGTTCAAAGGAATTTGTATTTACAGCAGGGGAGCAAGAATTCTTTGCTGAGAAGGGGTTAACAAATAAGCCAAAACGCTGCCCTGAATGCAGAAAAGCAAAAAGACAACGCAACAGAAAGAAAATGTATGATGTAGTATGTGCAAGATGCGGAGTACAAACAAAGGTTCCGTTTAAACCAAGAGGCGATAAAGAAGTTCTATGCAGAGATTGCTTTAATGCAGAAAATGCTCAACACCAAGAGGAACATACAGAAGAATAAATAAAAATATTAATAAAAAAAAGGCCTGATGCATACGCTTCAGGCTTTTTTTAGAGTATAATAATTCGCTCTTGAATTAGATGTATGTTCGGTCTAAACTAAAATTAAGTATTTAAAACTAATTTGAGAGGTGATAAAATGAAACGAGTTTTATTATGTATAATGGATGGTTGGGGAATTAGTAAAAGCTCAACTCAATATGATGCGACGAAATTATCACATGCAGAAAACGTACCAAAACTAATAGCAAACTATCCATCAATGGAAATCCACGCAGACGGAGAATATGTAGGACTGCCTGACGGACAAATGGGAAATTCAGAAGTTGGGCACTTGAACATTGGTGCGGGAAGAATTGTTTACCAAGATTTAACAAAGATAAATAAGAGTATACGAGAAGGTAGCTTCTTCAAGAATGAAAAATTCTTAAACGCCATAGAACACGTTAAGAAAAACAATTCAGCACTTCATTTATATGGTTTGGTATCAACAGGCGGAGTACATTCGTCACTAGAGCATCTTGAAGCATTAATCAAATTAGCAGCAGATAACGGTTTAAAGAAAGTATATGTACACGCATTTTTGGATGGAAGAGATACACCGCCTCAAAGTGCTTGCCAATATTTAGAAGTAATTGAAAACGAATTAAAGAAATATAACTTACCGCCAATTGCATCTGTAGTTGGAAGATACTACATAATGGACAGAGATAACAGATGGGAACGAGTAGAAAAAGGTTATAACTGTCTTGTTTTAGGCGAAGGAGAAAAAGCATCATCAGCAATAGAAGCCGTTAAGAATTCTTATGCAAACGGAATAACTGATGAATTTGTACTACCAGCAGCAATAGATGGAGAAGAATCAAGAATTCACGATAATGATGCAATAATATTCTTTAACTATCGTCCTGACAGAGCAAGAGAAATATCAAAAGCAATAAACTTTAAAGACTTTGACGGTTTTAAAAGAAAGAAAGTTTTATCAAACATCTATTATGTAACAATGACAAGTTATGATGAAACCTTCACATTCCCTGTAGCCTTTGAAAAACAACACTTAAATAACATTTTAGGTGATGTTTTACAAGCAAACGGAATAAAACAATTCAGAACGGCAGAAACAGAAAAATATGCACACGTAACCTTCTTCTTTAATGGTGGAGTAGAAGAACCCCAAAAAGATGAAACAAGAGTGCTTGTAGCATCCCCCAAAGTGGCAACTTATGATATGCAGCCTGAAATGAGTGCTCCGGAAGTTTGTGAAAAAGTATTGGGAGCAATCGACAATCCTGAGTACGGATTCATCTTAGTAAACTTTGCAAATCCTGATATGGTTGGTCATACTGGCGTTTTAGAAGCTGCTGAAAAGGCTTGTAAAACTGTTGATATATGTGTTGGCAAGATTGCTGACAAATGTATCGAAAAAGGTATTACAATGCTTTTGACTGCAGATCACGGAAATGCTGAAGTTATGTATAATGAAGCAACCGGAAAGCCACATACGGCGCATACAACGAATAAAGTTCCTTTTGTAGTAATAAACGCTGACAAGAAAATTGAACTTGTAAAAGATGGCGCTCTATGTAACATAGCACCAACAGTCCTTGATATTATGGGAATAAAACAACCTAAAGAAATGGACTGCAACTCATTAATACAACACTAATTAAGGAGAAATATGGCTGAAGTAAAAGGTTTGGATATAGATTTATCATTCAAAAAGAATAACGTTGATGAATTTTTCTTAAATCTGAGCGAAAATCCTGACGGATTTAAAAACAAGGATTTTCGCTATACACTAAGCCTTATATACCAAATAGTTGAAGACGAGTTTGAAGGAATTTTTCTTGGCAAAAACTCTCCGGTAAGAAATACCGATTTTTATTTAATAAATGAAAACGGCAAATTTTCATTTTTTGTAACTCCTACGAATAATTTTCAGTTTTATTTAAAATCAAAAGGTTCAATGTTTAGGTTTACCCCCAAAGAAGTTAATGGAGTTATGGGATATGTAATGCCACTTGACATAGTACTTGATTATTTTGGAAGTTTTAGTGAAATAGTTGACTTTGAGGCTATATCACAAACATTTGTTTATTTTAATAAACTTACCCAATATGTAATAAAACTAATAGAAAAACTATATTTTATCCCAACAGTTGTAAAAACTCATAATGAACAAATGTTCAAAATCGTTTATGAACCAATAACCAATACAAAAGAATCTGCAAGGATTTTAAACGAATTAGAGAAGCATTTACCTAAAAATATATTTATCCAAGGCGAACAACCTAAGAATTTTGTAACAGATTTTGTGAGAAATTATTTAAACTATCTTGTATATAAGTTTTTAGGGATAAAAAGTTACAAATTCAAAGATGTAAAATCCGGACACTATATGCTAAAAAACCTTGAACAACGTTGCTACTTAAAAGGTCAAGATATAGCAGAAAATATAGCCCAATGGTTTGATGAACTATATTTGGGTAAATACGATTTAATACCGTTTTTCAAAATAGAAAAAATTGATGACACAGATTTTGAACTAAAAATCCACATAAAGAACAGAAAAAACGACGAGTCAATTTTAATCGACAAATTATATACAGACGATGAAGTTTGGGGCATTCCATCAGCAGATATAGGTAAAATAGTAGAAAAGCAATTAAACTATGCTTTAAGATATATGCCCGAATTAGAGAAATTATTTGAGGATGAAGAAAAGCTTTCCTTACGTTTAAATCTTAATGAAGTATATAAAATAATAGCCCAAACATCATATTACTTGCAAAAAGCGCATATAGACGTAATTTTACCTCCAGAGCTAAAAAATATAATCATTCCAAGAGCATCAATAAATGCCAAAGTAAAAGCAAAACGTTCTGAAGAATTGATGAATATATTTAATACCGTATCATCCGGTTCCATATCGCTAGATGACATCTTAGAATTTTCATACGAAATAGTAATCGGCGATGAAAAAATAAGTGTAGAAGATTTCAAAAAAATAATTGATGAAAACACAGGTTTAATCAAATATAAAAATAAATATGTTCTAATTGACCCTGAAGAAGGTAAAAAATTATGTGAAAAGATATCGACTGCAAATCACAAAACAATGACGAGATTAGAGCTATTGCACGCATCAATGTCAGGAAAAGTTCAAGATTATGAGTTTAACTATGACGAAGCGTATGCAAACGTGCTAAAAGATTTCCAAAAACCCGTAGAAGTAACCCCACCGGAAGGCTTAAACGGCACTTTAAGATTTTACCAAAATACTGGGCTGAAATGGTTATGGACCAATGTAAGCAAAGGCTTTGGATGCTGTATGGCAGATGATATGGGGCTTGGTAAAACTATTCAAGTTATTTCACTAATTCTAAAACTAAAAGAAGAAAAGAAAATCAAGAAACCTGTGCTTGTAATCTGCCCCACAACCTTAATGGGAAACTGGATAAAAGAGCTGCAACAATTTGCACCATCACTGACCGCAAAAATGTATCACGGACTTGATAGAAAACCGGAGTTTGATGCGGATGTAATACTAACAACATATGCGATAATGCGTATAGATGTAGAAGAAATGAAAAAACATACCTGGGGAATGATAATAGTTGACGAAGCTCAAAACATTAAAAACCCCGATACAGCACAGACAATCGCAATAAAATCTCTAAAATCTGATATAAAAATAGCAATGACAGGTACTCCTGTAGAAAACAGATTAACAGAATTATGGAGTATATTTGATTTCTTAAATAAAGGCTATCTTGGTTCACTAAAAGAATTTCAAAAGAGTTACGCAGTACCAATAGAAAAATTTAAAGAAAAATCAAGAGCTACAAAGTTAAAAATGTCAGTAAGTCCATTTGTTCTAAGACGTTTAAAAACAGATAAAAGCGTAATCTCAGACTTGCCGGAAAAGCTTGTAATAAACGATTACTGCTACTTATCAAAAGCACAATCAATCTTATATGAAAAAACATTGAATGAAATGATGACAAAAATCAGCGGATTTACGGGAGTAAGCCGTCGTGGCAATATCTTCAAATTAATTACAGCCTTAAAGCAAATCTGTAACCACCCGTATCAATTTATAAAAGCAGGCGAATTCACCAAAGAAATGAGCGGAAAAGCAGAAAAATGCGTTGATTTGGTAAGTAATATTTTAGACAATGACGAAAAGACATTAATATTTACTCAATATAAAGAAATGGGAGAAATTTTAACAAAAATTTTATATGACGAATTTAATAGAGAGCCACTATTTTTCCATGGCTCATTAACCGTACCGCAAAGAGAATCACTAATTGAAGATTTCCAAAATAACAAAGATACAAAGGTGATGATACTATCACTAAAAGCCGGCGGAACAGGTCTGAACTTAACAAGTGCAACAAATGTAATTCATTATGATTTGTGGTGGAACCCTGCTGTAGAAGACCAAGCAACAGACAGAACATATAGAATAGGTCAAACAAATAACGTAATGGTACACAGATTAATAACACTTGGCACATTTGAAGAAAAGATAGATGAAATGCTAAAATCTAAAAAAGAACTGGCAGACATGGCAGTATATGAAGGAGAAAAAATCATTACAGAATTATCAGATGAAGAAATTTACAATATTTTCTCATTATCAGCAGTATAAAAATTGATATAGAAGAGAGGGGCGGCAATTTCTTTGCCGCCCCTCTCTTCTTACGCAAACAAATTATCTTCTACGGTGGTGATGCCTATGCTTAACGTGATGGTCGTCATTATGATTAACAGCGGCAGCACCGATAGCGCCAACAGCAATAACACCTGCAATAGCAGCACCTGCCTTTGCAAGAGGGGAAACGAATAAGCCTTTTTTCATATATAATTTTTTCGAATTAGAATAGAAAATTTGTTTAGAAACCTTTTCTGAATCTTTACCAAATAATTGAGCAATAGTAGTCTTTAGGTAACTAACCGTATCCGAGTAGCATTTTTTATTATTAAAGTGAGGACTTTCCCACTCTCCATAGCACCCTAACGGTGCATCCGTACCAAAGACGACTTTATCAAGCCCATTATTTCTATAAGCGATTTCCAGAATTCTTCTGGTATCAGGCTGTTCTTTAGAAGGGAAACCATTATCAGCCCAATCGACCCAGGATAAATCCATATAAATATTAGCTTTCTTTGTTTTTAGAGCATCTTCGAAAACTTTAATAGCGTTTTCCCTATTGACTCTACCTTCTCCAGCTAATGAACCTGAATGACCTAAAACGACAGGAACCTCAGGAGCTTTTTGAGCGAGTTCATATAGATTCCAAGCATCTGCCTGCCCCCCTTGGCAATGGAAGAAGCAAGGAAGTTTTTTCTCTTTCGCAAAATTTATATAAGGCTCATAAGCTTTCAAAAAATCTGCATCATTTGCCATTGGTAATGCTGTAGGATGGAATTTTAATCCTGAAAAAGTATTTGGATGTTTGTTAAATAACTCTCTTATATTAGTTATATCACCATTTGTTTTAGAAGGTTGGCAAACAGCCAGAGGAATAAATTCTTTACGACCTTCAATCATAGTAAGCATTTTTTCATTTCCGGTGATTTCATCGGCAAAACTGCCCTTATCCGTAAGAGCAAAAGCACTTGATACGACCATCTTTTCTATATTATCCATAGATTTTTGACCATTAACAACGACCTCTATAGGTGATTTAATAAATTTATCCAAATTATCAACACCGTAAGTTTTCTCTCCCCATTTACCTAAATGAGCGTGACCATCAATAATCTTAGCTTGAAATGCCGGGGTCGCACTTCTGCCAGAAACTACAGGGATAATTCTCACTATTAACCTCCTAAAACCTTATATATAATAAACACTTCCAAGACTATGATACACCCGTTAACTGATTAATCCAAGTATCCAATATAATATTGTTAAGAATTGTAAATTCAGATTTTATTTAACAAATTTATTTTTAATTTATCAAAATCCTTTGAAGTAATCAGATTGAAATTCAATATTGGCAAGAGCTCAGTCGAGTACACCTCAGCACTGACATAACTATTAGGAAATAAGAATGCTTTAATATTAAGCAAA
>CALURS010000067.1 GCA_944323215.1 Candidatus Gastranaerophilales bacterium
GATGCATGGGACGATTACTTTGATAAAAAAGTTTGGTTTGATACTGCGGAGATGCTAAATATTAACCTTGCTAATCTTGCTCAAAAATCATACTCGTTAGATCAAGTTTTGCCTTGGGATTTTATTGATACTGGGCTCGATAAGTCTTGGTTAATTAAAGAATATACTGAAGCTTTTAATCAGCCTGTAATATTCAATTTTCAACCGACTTGCGAACAAAAATGTGTAAATTGCGGAGTATGTAAGAATTTAAAATTAAAAAAACACTTGGCAAAGCCTTATTCTGCGTCAAATAAGGCACAAGAGTTGGCTAAACTTCCGCCTATAGACCCAACCAATGTCCATCCAAGTCCTGATAAAAAGATTTTTAAATGCCGCATTAAACTTACAAAAAACGGTTTATTGAGATATTTTTCACATCTTGATTGGCAAAATACCTTCTTTAAGGCTTTGGCAAGAAGTGGACTAAATATTGCTTTTTCGCTTGGCTTTAATCCTTCTATGAAGGTGTCAATGGGTGTTGCTCTACCTTTATTTTGTGAAAGTATTTGTGAGCTTGTAGATATTGAGTTGTATGATGATCTATCAGAAAATATTGTAGCTGAAAAATTTGAGTCAGCTCTTTGCTGTCAGTCAAACATTCTTCCTGTAACAAAAATTCCAACCTCTGAAAACTCAATAGATACAACTGTTCAGTGGGCGGAATACACTATTCGCCCGGCATACAGCATGCTTTACAAACTTGATGATATCAGGTACAATATAGAAAAGGTTTTATCTTCTGATGAGATTTATCTAACGAAGAAAAACAAAAAAGGTTTAGAAAAAACAATAAACATTAAAAATTCTATTAACTCCTATGAGTTTAAAGATGATTGTTTATTCATTATACTGAAAACCGGTCAAGGCTCCGATATCCCTGCGGTAAGAGCGGATGAGCTAATGAAGCTCATTTCTAAGGATATTTTGTTTGATATAACGAGGGTAAGGTTCTTTGACAACGAGCTAAGAGAGATTTAAAAGGATTTATTTATGAATATGAATACTGAAAAGAAAATTGTAATTGCAGAAAGAGACAATATTGCAGCTTTAATGGAAAATAAAAAAGTCACTGAATTTTTTATTCATAGAGGTGATGTTTTATTAGGTGATGTTTACTTAGGTCAAGTAGAAAACGTTTTACCTAGTATTGATGCTGCATTTATCAATGTTGGTTCTGATAAAATGGGCTTTTTGCACGCAGAAGATGCTATTAAAAAGGGTGCTCTTCAAGATAAATTGTATCCAAAGCAAAATTTGATTCTTCAGGTCATAAAAGAGCCAGTCGGTCATAAAGGTCCAAGACTGACTACAGAAATCAGTTTGCCTGGAAGGTTTCTAGTTTTGATGCCTACTGAGCAGGGCGTTAATGTTAGTAAAAAAATAACAAGTGTAAAAGAACGTGCAAGATTAAAATCAATTGTTAACCTGCTAAAGCCTGTAGGAGTTGGAATTATTGTAAGAACTGAAGCGGAAGGTCAATCAGAGGCTGATATTCAAGAGGACTTAGAGATTTTGCTTGAGAAGTGGAATAATATTATCACATCAGCTGAAACCCTTGAACCGCCAAGTTTGTTATACAGAGATCAAGATTTGTTATACAGGGTTATTCGTGAGGCTTGTACCGATGATGTTCAAGAAATTATTGTTGATACAGCTTTTGCACTAAATCGCGTTCAAAATCTTTTGCAAAATTGGCACTTAGGTAAGAACATTAAAGCAACTTTATATAAGGGGGCGGAACCGTTATTAGTTGCAATGGGAATTCATAAAGAAATTAAGGCTGCCTTACAGATGAAAGTTAATTTGCCATCAGGTGGGTATTTGTTTATTCAAACAACAGAAGCTTTGACTGTTGTTGATGTAAACAGCGGTAAATTTACTAATTCTGCTACACAAGATGAAACGATTTTAAAAACTAACTTAGAAGCTGTTCAAGAAATTGCTCGTCAGTTAAGATTGAGAAATATTGGCGGGATGATTATTATAGACTTTATTGATATGACAAATAGGGTTGATAAACTGGCGGTTATGGAAGCTTTTGAATTAGCTCTAGAACCGGATAAAGCTAAACCTCAGGTCGGTCAGCTTTCAGATTTAGGTTTGGTAGAGTTGACAAGACATCGTCAAGGTCAAGCTCTAGCAGAGATATTTGCTAAGCGTTGTCCTCATTGTCAAGGTAACGGTTATATTATGGAAGAGTTAAAATTCGCTTCAGCAACTGCTGATGGTGAGTATAGAGCAAAAGCTGCTAAGATGAAGTTACCTGTTAATAACTTTAAGAAAAACAACAATAATAATAAATTTAACAATAAAAATCAAAGATTAGCACAGGAAGTTGAAGAAATTCAAGCTCAAGAAAATCAGCAACCGCAAGAGGCTCCTGAAATTCAAGAAGTAGCAATCCCTGTTGAAAATCCATCAATTGTTGCGACTGTTGAGTCTGTTGAAAAAGTTGAGCAAGAAAAATCAACAAAGAAAAAACGTGGCGGTAAAAGGTTTGAGAGAAAGAAGGCAAAAGAGGCAAAAGAGGCAGCTGAAATAAAAATATCTGCTTCAGGAGAGGTAGAAGCTGCGGAAATTATTTTGCCGCCGAATCCAGAAATCGTTCCTGTTATTCCTACAGATGCTGAAATTAAAGTTGAAGAAAAAACAATTCCGACTATTGATAAAGTAAAAGAGGATACTCCAGAGGCTACTGATTTGACGGAAAATGTTGAAACAGATAAGGCTGTTAAGAAACGCAGACCTAACAGGGGTACTCAAAAGAAAGGGCGTACAAGGAAATCAAAAAAAACTGATGAGAGTCAAGAATAAGGTTAGGTTATTTTGAAAAAAGTTGTATATTTTATATTATTTCTTTCATTATTAATTTTATTTCCAAATTTTTATCAAACAGCAGATGCTGTTGAGACTACTACTCTAACAAAGGTAGAAGATACGATAGATGTAAAAGATAGTAGTTCTGCTGTAAAGACTGTTCCTGCTAATAATGTTAAAAAATTGGAAGAACCTAAGATAATATATAAAGAGCCTGTCAGTATTAAACATACTGCTAAAAAATTCTTATTTGCAATGTTTGGAGTCGCTCTTTCATCTATTATCTTATTTGTAATGTTAACTATTTACAATAAGATAAGAAACAGAGTTATAAGTGCACCTTCTCAGGACTACAAGAATACGTTGACTTCTCCTAATAATTTGAGAGATGCTGTTAATATTTTCCTTGAAAAAACAAAGTAATCGAAGATGGCTAGAGAATTTCAATTATATATTGTACCAACACCTATAGGAAATCTTAAAGATATAACTTTAAGAGCTATTGAAGTTTTAAAATCAGTTGATATTATAGCTTGTGAGGACACAAGAACAACACAAAAGCTATTAAATCATTATGAAATTACCACAAAATGTTACTCTTATCACAAATACAATGAAAAAGAACGGGTAAAATTTTTTAAGAATCTAATATTAGCAGGTAAAAAAATAGCACTGGTTTCAGATGCGGGAACTCCTTTAATATGTGATCCGGGTGCTATTTTAATAGAGGAGCTTATAAAAGATGGTGTTTCAGTTACATCACTTCCTGGAGCTTGTGCTGTTACTACTTTTATTTCTCAAGTCCCGCGTGTTAGTGAAGAATTTAATTTTATTGGGTTTATTCCTCGTTCCGGTGAACAGATAAAAAAGATTATATCTGATAATATTGATAAAAATTTGATATTTTATGAAGCACCTGAAAGGATTTTAAACACTCTTAAGATTATTAAGAGTGTTAGAGGTGATGTTAAAATTGCTCTTGGGAGAGAGTTGTCAAAGTTATTCGAAGAAATTAATATTGATACTGTTAGTAATGTGCTAAATCGCTATAATGGTGAAATTAAGGGAGAAATTGTTTGCTTGATTTACCCTTCAGACAATATTGATGACGATGTTATTGTTGATAAAATTATCAAACTTAAAAGTAAAGGATATAAGCCAAAGGATTGTGCTGTAATTTTATCATCACTTTATGATTATAGTAAAAATAAAATTTATAATTTGGCTTTATCTCTTGAATAATTTTTAATTTTTGTTTTGGCAAGTACAGTTTTGGTTCTTTGTAATTGTTTTTCCAAAAATTATCCTTAATCCACCAAATGGTTTTTTAAGCGTTGTTGCAATGCCACAGGTGATTTCATCTACATTTCTTATAATATTTTCTGTTTGTTCTATTGTATTTGGTAAAGAATTCCCGATTTTATTTGTTGTTGTGGATACATTATTTGCACTGCTACTTAATTCATCAGTAGCTTTTTTTATGTTATCTAATGTTTCTTGAATATCGTTTATTGAATTATCTAATGCCTCACTGGATAATGCTTTATTAATTTTTTTAGTCATGTCTTTTATATTGCTAGTTGTATCAGTTATATTTTTCTGGTTTTGAACTATTGTAATATCAATGTTATTTATTAATTTAGTTAATGATTTTAGAGCTGTATTTAATTCTTCTGTTGATTCATACAGGTTATTTTTTATACTGTCTAATGATTCTTTACTTTGATTAGAAAAATAACTGTTAAAATCAACTAAAGATTCCCCTTTAATAATACAATCTTTGCACAATTTACCAATAGGTTTTGAGGGAAGTATAAGTTCAATAAAATCATATTCGTGCTTTTTGCTTTTTTCTACCCTTAACTCGGCCTTAATATTTGACGGCAAGGCTATGTCTTTAGGTCTTATTGCTACTTTTACAATTGTGTGAGATAGATTGTCGCTATGTTTTATAGAAACAATACGACCTATTTTAATACCTTTGTAGAATACGCCTACGTTATGCTTAATCGGTCTTAACTCATCAAACTGTATATTTATAACTTGTGAGTTGAATATTGAATAAAACGCAAGGCAGCATAATATAATTAAAACAATTACTAAATATATTAGAACAGTTTTTCTCATATTTAATCAGATGTCCATAATCCGTGAATATTACAGTAGGCTCTAACAATGATTTCATTACAGTTACATTTAAGATCAAGTTCAGGTTTTTCTCCTGGATGAAGATATTTTCTTTTAACGTATTTTTTGTCTGGTGAGTTTGCTTCAATAAATACGATATAATGCTCATTTTCCATCGGGTGTGGTTGTGAACCTATTTTAATGTTGTAGCCTGTTTCTGTTTTTGTTATTAATGGAACGTGTTTTTCAGTGTACATTTCATTATCTTTTGTAAATTCTATTAATTTTCTCATTGGTTGCCCGCAGCAAACTAGTTCTCCTTCTCCTGATTCGACAATTTCAATAAGATTGCCGCATATATCGCATTTGTACATTTCAAGTAAATTTGTCATAATAATTTCTCCTTTAATTGAAATATAGTTAAAAAAAAATTTTTTCTAATTCGACAAAAGTATTATCTAACAGGATATAGTTTGTTATATAATAGTTCTATGATTAAATTTGTTTTACCAATAATATTATTAACAATATCAAATATATTTATGACATTTGCTTGGTACGGGCACTTGAAATATAAATCAGCTGCTATTTGGGTTGTTATTCTTGCAAGTTGGGGTATCGCATTTTTTGAATACTGCTTTCAAGTTCCTGCTAATCGTATAGGTCATGAAGTTTATGATGCTGCACACTTAAAAACAATACAAGAAATTATTACTCTTGTTGTATTTAGCTTTTTCTCAGTTTGGTATTTAAAAGAGCAGTTTAAATGGAATTATTTGGTTGGTTTTGCCTTAATAATTATAGCGGCCTTCTTAATATTTAAAAAGTGGTAGGGTAATAAATGGCAAAAGAGTGTAATTTCGGCTTTTTAGCAAAGATTGATAAAAATTTGTACGGGATAGCAAATGATGCGGAGCAACTGTACTGTGATGAATACTTTGATCAGTGTATGGTTCAGACAAGAAGATTTGCAGAAAATGTATGTAGAAATATAACAAATGGTGAGTTTTCAGCCCAAGAGTCTTTTGATGAAATATTAGCGACTTTAAAAGACAGAATGAGTGATACAATTGGTGGAAGAGAGTTTATAAATGATTTGTATTTTTTAAAAAAAGCAGGAAACCAATCTGCCCACTCTGTAAAACTTGAAAATGACGGAATTAAGGCTTTGGAATGCTTACAGAGGGCTTTTGAAGTTGCTATAAATTTTGCAATGCTTAAAAATACTCCCGATAAAACTATTTTGTCACTTCAGTATGATGAAGAATTGTTAATAACTGGGAAACGCAGTAAGGAAAAAACATTGCAGCAGAAATATACTGAAATGAAGCAAAAAGAGAGTAAAAATAAAAAAAATACAACAAAAGAAAAAGAATTTTATGTAGAAAAAAAGAAACCTAAAGCACTAAAGACTTTGCCGAAACCTAAAAAGCCTAAGGCTTCTCCTGCCACAAGTGATAGGCCAAGGAAGAAGAAAAAGTCTAAATCAAAGAGTAATGAAAAAACTATTTTAAGAAAAATAATAGATATAATATCAATTATAAGTTTATGCGGACTCGGTGTCCTCTGTATTATGTCCTGGCTTTAAAAATACCCCTTTATGATAGTCAGGTTTTAGTATTACTCCAATAACGGCAAGTAAGATTAAAATTATACCGCAGATAATTTTCAGAGTAAGAGTTTCATGAAAGACAACAACTCCAAAGAACAGTGCAGTAACGGGTTCAAGAGTTCCTAATATTGCTGCTGGTGTTGCACCCAAAAGTTTAATAGATACAGTCATTGCTTCGATTGAAACTATTGTAGGTAAAAGAGCTAAGCCGAAAGCATTAATCCATAGGTACCAATGTGGAATTATATCTAGCGTGGTACAGAATTTTGTTGACACAATGTAAATTAGTGATCCAAAAAGTAGCACATAAAATGTTAGCTTTTCCGGTGGCAAGTATTTTAAACTTGTTTTATTTACTCCAACAATATACAAGGCATAGCTTAGAGCTGATAAAAAAACAAGAAATACACCATATAAATTAAGTGGTGCATTTGCTTTCCCATAGTACAAGAATAAAACTCCGAGCGCAGTTAAGATAATACATATTATTGTTTGCAAAGAGGGCTTTTCTCTATAAAATATTGCCATTATAATAGCAACAAGAATCGGATAAATAAATAATATTGTAGAAGCAATTCCTGCATCCATATAGTTATAACTCATAAATAAAAACAACGAAGACACAGAGAACAACAACCCGAGGAAAAATAATTTCCAGAGTTGCCTTATGGTAACAAAAAATGAGTGGCGTTTGATTTTCATTGTTATAAATAGAAAAATTATTGCTAAAACATATCTGTAAAAAAGAACGGAATTAACGCCGACACCATTAAAATATAAAGGAAGAGCAAAAAGCGGATTCATACCGTAACTTGCTGCTGCTATTGAACCAAATAAAGCACCTTTTAGCTTGTCTTGCATAATCTCCCGTCAATAATAATATACTTACAACTGAATTATAGCAAATATATAAATTCATATCCAATAAAATTAAATTTTAGTATAACTCCCAAAAAACTGAAAGTCTGTTACATTTTGAAGAATTTCAAAAAGTGCTTTAGAAACATTTTCTGTTAATATATGCCCGTCAATATCGGTATAAAATACATATTCGCCAAGTACCTTTTTTGAAGGTCTTGAATCAATATAAGTCATATTAATATTATATTTATCAAGAATGTTCAATATTTTACAAAGAGCCCCCGGAGTATTTGGTGTTGAAAAAGAAAATCCGGATTTATCATTACCTGTAATAATGTTTTTCTTTTTACCAATTAATATAAATCTGGTTGTGTTAGAATCAACATCATTAATATCACTTTTAATAACTGGAATATTATATAATCTTGCCGCATATTCACTACCAATAGCAGCTAAGTTTGGCTGGTCAGGCAAAATACTTTTTATAGCAAGAGCCGTCGAAAGTTCATTTCTAAGAGTTATATTATCGCCAAAAGTATCAGAGATAAATCCAAAGCATTGAGCAAGAGCTTGCGGGTGAGAAATGATTGTATCAATTTCATCTAAGTTTTTTGCAAAACCAGCAAGACAGTGTGATACTTTTAATGTCGTTTCTGCAAGTATTGTCATCTGTGTATTTTTTAAAATTGACAAATTGTCAATGGCCTCTCTAACAATTCCTTCAACTGAATTTTCTATAGGGATAACAGCATAATCATTTTCAGCTTCAGGCTCTGCAAGTTTCTTTAATACTCTAATAATTGAGCGCTCAGGTGAAAGTTGGTAATCTTCAAGAAAAAATGTTTTTACAAATTTTTCTCTTGCACAATCACAATATGATGCCTTTGGTCCTAAAAAATAAATTTTATTCATCGTGTTAGTCCTTATATAATCCTTCTACACCTGCACCAAACATTGCAAAATCATATTTTACAGGATCGTTTGGGTCAAACTGTTTTAAGTTATTTGTTAGCTCAATTACTGATTTATAATCATTTGCATTCCTTGTTAATAGTCCCATTTTTCTTGAAACATTTGCAACATGCGTATCAAGTGGAATGAGTAGCTCAGATGGCTTAATAAAATTCCATATACCGATATCCACTGAGGACTTTCTAACAAACCAGCGTAATAGCATATTCAATCTTTTCATTGCACCGCCATTTTGAGGCTGTGCGAGCATAAAAGCAAAACCTTGTGTGATATTTTTAGTATTTGAATAAAAGTAGTCTGTAACGGTTGTTAATGTTTGCTTGATAGTATTATCAATGTTGTATCCATATTCAAAAAGTTCACCTAAGCCTTTGCTTTCAGAATATAGTTTTTTTAGAACGGATAGTATAGATATTACATCTTCCGGTTTTGCAAATCTGTAATTAAATTCTTTTAACTCGGCAAAGTCGCTGTTTAAGATGTAGTTCAAAGGTTCATTGCCCATAATTTTATATAAAGTTTTTAATTTATCAATGAAAACTTTTCTTGAACCAAAAGCAAAT
>CALURS010000068.1 GCA_944323215.1 Candidatus Gastranaerophilales bacterium
AAATCCTTGTTGAAGCCGGCTATGAAGCAGGTAAACAGGTTTTATATATCCCGAATTTCGGGGTTGAACAACGTGGTGGTGTTTCTATTGCTTTTTGTCAAATAGCTGATGAAACTATTGGTGAACCGCGTTATTCTAAAGGTGACATTATTATTATGCTTTCTGACAGAGCAATTGACAGATGCGAAAGATATGTAAGCGAAAATTCTACTGTAGTTTACGATACATCTGTTTGTACAATTAAACCTGAATGTAAATGTAAAAAAATTATTGGTATTGATGCTAACAGAATAGCTAACGAAAAATTAAGCGCAAGAGTATTTAACATTATTATTCTTGGTGTTCTTTTAGCAGCAACCAATGTGTTAGAATTGTCTGATATCAAAAATGCTATGGAAAAAGCTTTGGGTAAAAAATTCGATGCTAAACCGGAATTAAGAGAACTTAATTACAAGGCACTCGAAATGGGTATGGATTTAGTAAAAGAAAAGGCTGCTTTATAGTAGAAAGAGGTATAAAATGACAAAAGTAGAACATAAAGGTTATAAAATAGAAGGTGTTGGCAAGGGCAAAGCTGATTATTATGTATATACAGACTTGTGCAAAGGTTGCGGTTTGTGTATTGCAAAATGTCCTATGAACCAAAAAGGTGAAAAATGCCTAAGCTGGTCTAAAGAAGTTGGTTTATACCAAACACCTGCTGTACAACCGGATCCGTCAATTTGTATTGCTTGCGGGGCTTGTGCATTAACTTGTCCTGACAGTGCAATCAGAATTGAACGTAAGTAGTTGGAAGTTGATTTTTAAGGCGACGGAGTTTGCTCCGTCGCCTTTTTTGTTTTTTATTTATATGTTGAGAATTTTATGTTAAAGTTTATTTATGGGATATGAATTGTTTGATTTTGATAGGGAATACTTGCAGCAAGTAATAGGTACTGATGAAGCAGGCAGGGGACCTGCTTCTGGCGGCGTTTTTGCTGCGGCAGTTGCTTTTATTGCTCATAATAAAGAGTTAGAGAAAGAGCTTTATAAATTAAACGATTCAAAGAAACTTTCAAGAAAAAATCGTGAAGAATTGTATGATGTCATTAAATCTAATACTTTAAATAAAGTGGTTTGTGTTGAAGTATCTGAAATTGAAAAATTTAATATACTCAATTCTTCCTTAAAGGCTATGAAGCTTGCTTGTGAGGCGGTTATCTCACAACTAAATAATAATGAATTTATAACATTAGTAGATGGAAATAAGCTAATAAAAAATTATTCATATCCTCAAAAATATATAATTAAAGGTGATTCAAAATCTGCATCCATAGCTGCAGCAAGTATTTTGGCAAAAGTAGAACGAGATTGGTATATGGATAAATTAGATATGGAATATCCGCAATATAATTGGCATCAAAATGCAGGGTATCTTACGAAACAGCATATTGACGCTATTCGTAAGTTTGGGATAACAAAGTATCATAGGCGTTCATTTTTGAAAAATATTCTAGGAGAGGATAAGCAATTATCTTTATTCAAATAAAAAAAAGGAGAAAGTTTTAATTTTCTCCTATCTATTAATTTAAGATATATTATATATATTATGATGCATTTGCGTAATTATTAAGCTCTAATTGTTTGTATTTAGCTTCAAGTTCTTTCATTTTTGCTTCTTTTGCTTCAAATTCTTTTAGTAGAGCAATTTTTTTGTTTTGTTCTTCTATTTTCTCAGCATGGCGTTTGTTATATTTTGCACCTATTTTATTTGCAGGCTTCATTATAAGCACCGGTACAACGTATCTGTAAATCATACCAAATACAAATAATGATTTAACAATTCCCATACCTTTTATTTTGAAATTTAATTCTCTGTTTTTAATTACATCTCTAACATAATCTTCAGCATTTGCTATAACCTTTTCAGCTTTTATTTTGTTAGATGTCGGTAACAAGTTATTAGCTTTATTCAAAATAGTTTTGATATCATCTATAAGAGGAATTTTTTTGTCTTCCGGAAGAATTTTATTAGCATTTTCGATTGCTTTTTTTATGTCTTCTTGCAAAGGAATTTTCTTTCCTTCAGGAAGAGATGCATTAACTTTTTTAATGGCAGCACTAATATCATCTTGAAGTGTTTGTGTTCCTTCAGGAGCGCTAAGCAATTCAAATGATTTATCAACTATTTTAGTCATATCATCCCCAAGTTCTCCGATTTGCTTGTCTTTTGGGAGTGTAAGATTTGCTTTATTAATTGCAGAATTAACTTCATCTTTTAGTGATAGTTTAACTTTTTCATCAAGAGTAGTATCTGCATTTTTAATTAAAGCATCAATATCTTTTTTCATCGGTATTTTTGCTTCTTGAGGAAGGTGCTCATTAGCAATTTTCATTGCTTCAGCTTGTAACTGTTGATAATAAAGATTTCTGTTAGATTCGTCAATCAATCTTTGTAACTCTTCAGGAGTTGTACCAAGTTGATTAGCGGCGTAGTTATGAGTTACTTTGCTCCATTTTTTTGCAAGCTTGTTATCAATAGCGTATGCAAGAATAGTTGAACCAACATAAGTCATACCATCATTTATAGCAAGTGTGTTTCTTCTTTCAGGATCCAATTTATCGTTTCCTAAAGTCATAAGCACATACATTGTTGATATGATAAATGAATTTAATGCGGAGCAGAAATTAACCATATTCATATTTTCGGTTTTCTTTCCAATCCATTTTATTACGTTAGATTTCATTAGACCGCCATAGTAGTGCTTTGTAATTCCTTCAACAAAATTATCGTACACTCCTTTAAAAGCTGGAGATGGTGCTTGCTTTTGTAAGTAAAGCGGTTCTTCAAAAGGATTTGTTTCTTTATTTTTTCTTATATTATTATTTTTAGAATAATAAGTATTTGTTAATTTCGGTTGAATGTTAAGATTCATTATGCCACCTCCTTTCCTGATTCAGTGACATTTTGGGGTTGTTGTGCGATTTCTACTTTCTGTTTATCTTTTTTCCCGCCTTTTTCTATTCCAAAACAGTATTTCAAAATTGGAGGAATAAGAGCAATTGTTAGCATAGCTTTTGGTATACCAATTGAAAGCTCAGGTATCATTTCAACTAACTTAAGAGTATTTTTAAATATTTTAGATGTTTGGACTTTTCTTGGTCCAAGAGAATCTATTTTATAGAAATCAGCCATTGATTCCGGCAAATACTTAGCCGGAGTAGCTTTAAATCGTTTTACGGCATCGGTAAAAGGTTTCATAACAGCGCATGTAGTTCCAAATCCTACCGCAGCAGATGAAATGGCGTGTGTTGCAGCGTGGTAGGAGTCCTCTCGGTCTTCTTTTCCTGCCATTAATATGTTTGTTGCAGGTCTGAAACCTCCTGCTACAACAAGTGCTACTCCGTTTTGGGCAAGTGCTGTTTTATCTTCAAAGAATTTTAGCATTCCATTAAATAATTTTGATTTGAATATGCCATTTGATATTTTGCCCTTAAAATTAATGGCAGCTACATTATCATTCCTCATGTTGCTGCCATTATTTTTATTATCTATACTACTCTCGTCACACATAATATGCTTTAATTTCGGTGTTCTATCCGTACACATACCCAGTGCTGACGACTTATATCGTAGTCCTGTTTCTGATTTGATGTAATCAACTTTCATTTTTGCCTCTTTTATAAGCTAATCTGTCTACACATTTATTCTAAAACAAAACATTTTTATTTTTGCCCTATTATTTACATATTGTTACAATTTATTTTTATTTAACTCTTTAGAGCTTATCATTAGCTTATTTGAGCTGCTTTACATTTATTTGGGTTCTTAATATTGTATATACTTTTTGTTTATTTGTTACATCCAATGAAGATGTTTATAGTTTAGTGAGGTTATTAAAAGTTGTTTTTTCATGCCAAATTGTTCACTGTAGGTGAAATTTATTTTATTCTTTCTTAGCTTTTGAAATAATAATTTAGCGGTATTTTGTTCCCCTTTTCGCTCATAGTCATCAAGAATTATAACGAAATTTTCACTTAGGTTATTGGGAATTAATTCCAGAATGTTTGATCTTGGAGTCGGTTGGTTAATACCAACTGGACCATCTATAATAATAAAATCATATTTAGTAGTATCAGAGATATAACTGTTTTGATATTTTAAGCTTTTATCGGCAGTTCGCTCGGTGTTTGTTTGTTTTATAGTTATGTTTTTTGTTATCGAGAGGTTCTTCTTAAAAAATTCAATCCATTCTAAATCACTTTCAACAATAGTTAGTTTTCCTTGTTGATTTTTGTTATTTATGTATTGAGTTGTAATTTTAGTTGTTTGTCCAAGTCCAAATTCTAATATATTGATGGGATTTGAATATTCAAGAGCATTATAAAGTAAAAATAAAAATGAGTAATTAGCTGCACCTTTAGTTGGGCAAAAAGATTTATCCTGCAACCAAGTTGAATTATTTATACTGTCATGGAAATAATTTGCAAAAAGCAGTTCTTGCTCATTTAAGTTGTTTTCAGTTGGAATTCTTATTGGTAAATTGAAATAATTTTTTATTGTAAGAAGAATTTTTTTTGTTAAATTGCTCATTTTTACTCCTATATGATGTTTGCTAAAATTGCGTGCTTTATCAGTAATGGTATGAATTTTGATTCATATTCTTTTAGATTTAGTTTTTCTTTTTTGTAAGGTGATAACTTATAGTATTTGACAAAAAGCTTTGTAATAAATCTTCTTTTATATATCCACGGTTTAAACTTATCAGTAAAATGAATAATGGATGCCTTTTTAAGATTTGTTTTGAAACTCTTTGGCAGAAATTTTTTAGGCATATATTGATTGTATTCAATAGGAAGATATTTTACGCACTTATTAAAAATTTTGTTAAATGCATCTTGATCCATAAATAAGTTATAATTATTCAGCTTATAATCCAAAAGTTTTTTAGCTATATTATCCTCTCTCATTTTCAAAAGATTAAGCAGAAGCACTCCTGAGTTAAAATATTCACAGCTTTCAATTCCTAAATTTTGAGTGTGATTTATATTTAGTGATAGCGGGGAAGAAACAACAGCAGCATATTTTTGTTCAAGTTCGGTATTATATATTTTTTTTAAGTCTTTTTGAATAATTGTATCGCTGTCGATGTATAAAATTTTATCTTCATCAAGGATTTCTGCAATAAAAAATTTTAATAGGGCAGTCTTACTAACATGAGAGCGTTCGTTAATATTTTCTTTTATATAATCATCAAGATTAATATTTTTTACTATTATTTGAGTCAAATTATCGTGTTTTATTTGATTAAATATTTTATCTTCTGATGTTGTAAGGATATAAATTTTATAAAAAGAGTCAGAGGCTTTATTTTTAATTGCAGATATGATGCTAACAATAGTTGGCATTATATATGTATTATCAGTAATATATGCTATTTTAACAATATTTGATTTTATATCCATAGATTTTTAAATAGTAATTTAATTTTGTTTAATATAGAATTTTTCTTCTTGATTAAGATTGCATTATTGCAGAAATCATTGAATAAGGCTAAATATTCACTTGGATAGTGTTTAGCAAAATGCTTCTTAACATCATTTATATCTTCTTTATCCAGATTATAAGCCCACTTAAGTCGTAGGCAGTTAAAGACATCAAATAAATTTTCCATAGGATTTGAGCTGAGTTTACAAGCGCCGATATTTACACAAAAATCATCTTTTTTACCTGGCAGATATTTTTCTCCGTTTAATGCACTGAGTAAAATACAGCAGGTAGAGATTTTTTCAGATTGGTCTAAAAATAGAGAAATATCGTGGAGAACAACAATACAATTTTCTTTTAAGTATGGTAAAACCATAAGAAAATCAAGGAATTCTCCTGGGTTACAGTGAGTAGTGTCCAGAATGCACATGTCAAATTTTTCCCCGTCATTGCAAAACTCATCTAAGTATTTGCAGCAAAGTCCGCCTTGTCTTAAAGTCCATTTTTGTTTTAGTTTTGGAAATTTATCCACAAGGTAACCAATTTTTATATCTCTAAAGTATTCAGGAGCATAGTCGTGAGAGTATAATTTTGCATCTTCACCCAATGAGTCTAAGATTATTATAGAGGACCCGCCGGCTGCAACTCCGACTTCTAAGACCTTTCTAGGTCGAAATTCTTTAATGAGCCCAGAAAGAAAAATTCTTTCATTTGGGCTCATAAATACGTTGTTATAAGTATTTAGTATTTCCTTTGAAATAGTATTTTGATAATTTTTTCTTTTCATAGATTAATTAGTTCCAAATTTCTTTTACTAATTCTTTAAAAGGTTTCTTGATGAGAGGTCGGATTTTGATTTTTTTATCTAACATTTTTTCTAAATCCTCTATTAAATAAACAGAGTTTAGAGTCCCCGTAAGAATATAGTTAGGCTTTAAAGAATTAATTTCATCAGGTGCGCAAACAGGGTAATTTAAAAAAGTATCCTTATCCCCGTGGTTGTTGAACTTTTTATCAGAGATAGCAATAATATTAAGTTTGCTTAAATCATATTTTTCCGAAAGCTCCTGAAAAAAAGCCCCAGCACCGTAAACAATTACTGTTTTATTCTTTAATTTATATTCTAAGTTCTTTAATCTTCTACCAAAGTTTATTTTTTCTAAATAATCAATGTATTCGCTCATGCTCTCTTTTCCTTTAGTTTAATTAGATTATTATAGCATAATTTTTATCTGCTCAACCGAAGTTGAGTTTTGACGGAGAACATTGTAAAGTTGAAAAGTCATTTCACAGTCATTCAATGCTCTGTGGTGTCCCTTTGTGCTTATATTAAATTGTTTTGCCAAGTTTTCCAATTTATAACTACCTAAATTAGGGCAGAACTTTCTTGCAAGTTTAACAGTATCAAGACTTTTATTATCTATAGAATTAGTAAAATACTTACTGTAATTATGACGTAAAAACCTTAAATCAAATTCAATATTGTGTCCAATGATATAATCATTTTTTACAAAGTCAATAAAATCTGGTAGTACAGATTTTATATTTGGAGCTGTTTGAACCATATCATTTGTAATTCCGGTGAGATCCGAAATAAAACTGTTAATGTCTGCATCAGGCTTTACAAGAGTCGTGAATTTTTCCACGACTTTATTGTCTCTGATTTTTAATGCTGAAATTTCAATTATTTCATTTTTATTAGGTGATAGCCCAGTAGTTTCTATATCAACGATTGTGTAATCTTTTAAAAACTGATTTTCCATAGTTAAAATTATAAATGATTTATATTTTTTTTACAAATTTACTTTTTTATATGTTTATGAGATAAGTTTTTCTATGAGAGAGATTATTAGATCAAAGTTTTTTATTGCTTCTATAGCATTATTAGTAATATTTGCAATATATTCTGGATTAGTGGTATCAAATTTTGCTTTTGTCACGCCGATTGATTTAAAAATAATGGCAAGTGTGAGAGCCGTTTTTGATTTTTTACCACTAACTCTTGTGGTATTAATAACAGATTTTTGTTTTACTTCATATTTTTTGCCAATATTAATACCTTTACTTGGATTTTGCATATATTTAAGGAAATATACAACCTTTTTCTGTGTAACAATTGGTTTTATAGCACTAATGCAAATATCATCATACTTAAAGCATATAGTATGCCGAGATAGACCCGATGTTTTATTACAGCGAATCGCAGAGACAGGTTTTTCTTATCCTTCAGGGCATTCAACGAAATCATTTTTTGTGGGGCTTATTCTGCTTTATTTGATTAATTCGTGGGGTAAAAATGAGAAGTTTAAATATGTGTTTTCAATCTTTGTAATACTCTGGATGTTAGCAGTTCCGTTTACAAGGGTATGGCTTGGTGTTCACTATCCGACGGATGTAATAGGTGGGATGCTTTTGGGTGTAACTTGGGGCTGCTTCATAATTTCATTGATAGAATGCTTCAACAGTAAAAAAACGTACTCTCAAAAATGATATAAAGAAAATATTAATTGTAGAAAAAACACTTGCAAAAAATTTTTGTTCGGGCTATAATCTAATCGTGAATAAAATCACGAAATAGGAGAATAAAAAATATGGCTACAAAGACAAAGAAAACAGTAGAACAACTGGAAGAAGCATTAAACCAACCAACAGTTGTAGAAACTGTAGAGCAACTTGAAGGATTGATTTCAAGAGTAAAAAGAGCTCAAAAGATTTATTCTACTTTCTCACAAGAAAAAGTAGATGCAATATTCAAAGCTGCAGCAACAGCAGCAGATAAGGCACGTATTCCACTAGCCAGAATGGCAGTAGAAGAAACCGGCATGGGTGTAATGGAAGATAAGATTATCAAGAACCATTTTGCATCAGAGTATATTTATAATAAGCACAAAGAAGCAAAGACCTGTGGAATTATCAGAGAAGATAAGACAAACGGTATAAAAATTGTTGCTGAGCCTTTAGGTGTATTGGCAGGTATTGTACCGACAACAAACCCGACATCAACAGCAATATTCAAATCATTGATTTCATTAAAAACCAGAAACGGTATAATTTTCTCACCACACCCAAGAGCAAAGAAATCAACAATTGCGGCAGCAAAATTAGTATTAGATGCAGCAGTAGCAGCCGGAGCACCTGCCGATATAATCGGTTGGATAGATGTTCCGTCAGTAGAGCTTTCTGCGGCATTGATGAAGCACCCATCAGTTGATTGTATTTTAGCAACAGGTGGTCCGGGGATGGTAATGGCAGCATATTCATCAGGGAAACCGGCTTTAGGTGTAGGTCCTGGTAACGTTCCAGCGATTATAGATGAAACAGCAGATATCCAAACAGCGGTTTCTTCAATAATAATGTCCAAGACATTTGATAATGGTATGATATGTGCATCAGAGCAATCAGTAGTTGTAGTATCAGATGTATACGAACAAGTTAAAAAGGAATTCCAATACAG
>CALURS010000069.1 GCA_944323215.1 Candidatus Gastranaerophilales bacterium
GTGCAGCGTCAATTTCATCAAATTTCTTTGCTTGAGCTTTACCTGCGGCAGCCATAACACCAGTAATAGCTGCAGTTAATGTTGTTTTACCGTGGTCAACGTGGCCAATTGTACCAATGTTAACGTGCGGTTTGGTTCGTTCATACTTTTCACGTGCCATGAGATTAATCTCCTTTACTCTTCATTATACTACGTTAACTTACTTACATTAAGTTATATTAATATGATACCCTTTCAAGTTATATTGTCAATGGTTGAATATTCCAGTTAACATTTATATTTATTTACAGTTATAATCAACTATTTTTTATAGACAGCTCTTTTTATATTTGATATAATTCCTATTGGGAGATTTAAAGGATGGAAGAAGAAAAGTTTAATATTATAAGTTTCTTAAAAAAAGCTGTTGCAATGGGAGCCTCTGATGAGCACTTAAGAGTTGGACATTCCCCTTATATTAGGAAAGATGGGGTGATTTGGCGAGTTAATTCTCCGGCTCTTACTGATGCTGAACTTAGGGATGCTGTTGCGGTTATTGTTCCTAATATTCTTAGAGATTCTATTTATAACGCTTGCGACATGGATTTCCTTTTTGAAATTAAGGGTTGCTCAAGATTCAGAGTTAATTTTAGTCAACAAATTGCAAAACCGGCTCTTGTAATAAGAAATGTTCCTTATGCTATTCCTACTATTGAAGAACTTGAATTACCTAATGCTATTAAGCAATTCTCAAAACTCAATAATGGCATCGTTCTTGTTACCGGACCTACTGGATGCGGAAAATCGTCTACACTCGCTGCTCTTATTGATCTTATTAATTCTGAGTATCAAAAGCACATTGTTACATTAGAAGATCCTATCGAATTCGTTTTTGCAAATAAAAAAAGTATTGTTTCACAACGTCAAATAGGGTTTGATACTCCCAATTTTATTTCTGGACTAAAATATGTACTTAGACAAGACCCTGACATTATTTTGTTAGGAGAAATAAGAGATGAAGAAACTATGCTTGCGGCTCTTAAGGCAGCAGAAACCGGACACCTTGTTTTCGCAACGCTACATACTAATAATTCTATTCAAACTATTAATAGAATTGTAGATATGTTTGAACAATCTTCACGGGATATTATTAGAAAACAAGTTGCTGAAACTCTTAGGGGGACGATTGCTCAAAAACTGGTTTATTCATCGGCTCTAAAAAAGAGAATTCCGGCTTGCGAAATCATGGTTGTTACACCTACTGTTCAAGACTATATCAACAAAGATAATTATGATGAGATTTACAACTGTCTTAGAGAAGGATCTTATGATGAAATGATGACTCTTAATACTTCTCTTGCTACTCTTATTAAACAAGGAAAACTTACGCCTGAAGAAGCCAGACCAATCTCAGAAGACGAAAATGAGCTTAATAAAATGATTAAGGGAGCCTTCACCGGCACTAAAAATTATTATGAATAATTATGTTACTGATGCTATCAATCTAAAGTCTTACAATCTGAGTGATGCTGATAAGATTATTGTTCTTTATTCTAAAGATAAAGGAATTCTTAAAGGGATTGCTAAAGGACTAAAAAAAACGACAAGTAAACTTGGTGCAAGAATGGATTTGCTTGTTGCTAATAATTTGACGCTCATAAAAGGCAAAACTTTTGATAGAATTTGCCAAGCTCAGTCTCTAAATACGTTTAAGAATATCCGCAAAAATATGGACAAACTTGTTTATTCCTCTTACGTTACTGAAATAGTTACCAATTTTGGAATAGAAGATGATCCCTCCAGCAAAGAAATTTATGATCTTCTATATAAAGCTCTTAACCGTATTGATTTGGCTAATAGAAAAGAAGATATTCTGATTGCTGTTATAAAATTCCAACTTAAGATGATGCTTATTGAAGGATTTTCTTTAGAGCTGGACTCGTGCCTGTGCTGCGGGAACCAAATTCTAAACGAAGATATGTTTCTTTCTCTACCGATGGGTGGCGTTATTTGTAAAAACTGCCACGAAGCATTAAGCATTAATCTTAAATTAAACCACAAACTTAGAGATTTTTTACAAGCTATGCTTCAATTCGATTTCGACTTTGAAAGCGAGTACGATAAAAAAGCTACTTCAAAAATACTTGATGTTTGTTTCAATTTACTTAATAAGCACATTCTGGCTCATTCTACTAAAAAATTCAAATCCCTTAAATCTATCCAATCGCTATCTGCATAATTTTTTATTTTTTGTGCAAATTTTTTTTTGCTCAAACTTATATAAGTATGAATAATATTAATCCTTATTACTACAATAATAAATATAATCTAAATTTTTGTGCAATGAAGCCTAATCAATTTAAAAATATTGACTATGCTTGTGTTAGAAAATTCAAAGCTCCTGTTGAGAAATTTAATACAATAAACGATTTTAAAGAATGGGCAAATAAAAAATTTAATGAGATTATTATTAAAGACTTAAGAGGAAAGAATGATGAAACCATTTTCCAAAGAACAATGATTACAGAAGAATGGAAAGCTTTTCTTTTAAATTCTTGTTCTGCATCTACCGCACTAATTGTAATATCAAGCTTACTTAAAAATATAAAAAGTAGTAATGATAATTTACCGCCTGTTTTCTGTAAAGATTCTTTTGAAAAAACTATAAATACTATTACGGATGAACTTAAGCATGATAAAGATTATCAATTTAACTTTAGTACAATCTACAAATCATTTTTACAAAATCATTTACTAGGTAAAAATATTAAAAGCGGCTGGGTAATTATACCTTCTCAAATGAATGTTCAAAATAATTTTAAACAAAATGTAAGTTTACTAAAGTTACTTTCTAATAAAACTTGGTGTACCAAAGCTTATATGGCAGAAGCCCATTTAAAAAATGGAGACTTCCATATTTTTATGCAAAACGGAACCGCAAAACTTTGTCTAAGATTTGTAGGAGACGAGGTTGTTGAAATTCAAAACGAGCGTAATGACTCAAAGATTGATTATAAAATTTTTCACGAAATAAAAAGATATATCAATGAAAACGAACTAAAGCTCAGCGGAAAAGCAAAAATAAACTTTGATGAAGCACAAAATCTTTATAAAGATTTTGAAAACATACAAACTGAACTTAATAAAGCTATTAAAAGCAATAATGCGGAATTGATATACAAATATTTAGGATTTGAGCCTGAAATAAACGAAAATAGAGAATTAAGTATTAGAGAATTTAAACAACCATCAAAATATACATCTTTTGCAGAACTTGGAATAGATGAAAATAAGCTTCTTGAAAAAACGCATACCATCAGAGGGAACGCCGTTTTTTCCAATTCTAAAGCCACTTCTTTACAAAATATTCATAATATACAAGGGGATCTAGATTTATGTAACTCTTGTATTGAATCATTAGGGAATCTTGAATACATATCAGGTGATGCAAACTTTAATAACTCTAAAATAACAACAACTGATAATCTAAAAGAAATTAAAGGTAATGGATATTTTGATAAATCACTTGTTTCCGACTTGTTAAACATTGAAAAGATTGGAGGTTCACTTTATCTTAATCAATATATAACTTCTCTTGGTAAGCTAAAATACATTGGACGAAACGCTAACTTCTATTCCAATAATTTTGGATTGGGGAATCTTGAATACGTTGGTGGTGATGTAATTATAGGAAAAAGTATAAACTCACTTGGAAAATTACATGAAGTTGGCGGAGACTTAGATCTGGCAGATTCTAAATTATCAGAGCTAGGAGAGCTTGAATATGTAAAAGGATTTATTTATATTTCTAAGGATTCTATAATTGATGAAAACACATTAAACAAAATTGCTTGCAGCTCTATTATTGAAGTTGAAGAATAACAAATTTTATAAAACTTACAACTAATTTCTATTTCTTTTTATCTTTTTTAGATTTTTTATGCTCGGGATTTACAACTTCTTTGTTCAAAGTAACTTCAGAAGGGTTCAAATTTTTACCAACCGTCTTTTCTAAATAAGCAACAGCAGTATTGTATTGGTACAAAGAATTAAAGTAGCTTAATAATGCATTCTGATAAGCAACTTGAGCATCTTTTAGCTCAGTTGGAGAGCCGACACCCACTTTGTACCGTCCAAAAGACAACTCGTAATTTTCCTTTGCCTGCTTAACACCTAATGTAGCAACGGGGATTTGATTTTTCTTTTCATTAAAACTGTAATATGCTTGTTGAATATCTAAATAAATATTATTTTTAGTATTCATCGCCTCTGCTATTTGTCTTGAATAAAGCGCCTTAGCTTCTTTTATTTGGTTTTTCAATAACATACCGTTAATTGTCGGGAAATTCAAATATCCGCCAAAGTTATAACCATAATTATTGACAAATGTTCTACCACCGACCTGAAATTGACCTTCTAACTCTAACTGTGGAGCCCAGGACTTTTTAATCAATTTTACATTCTGTAATGCAGATTCTACTCGCAAATCAGCCATTTTATATTCCGGACGAGCTTCTTTCGCTATATTTTCTGCCTGATCCAATGATATATCCATAGCATTGTATGCCAATTTATCTGATAATTGATACTTATCAGAATACGGAACACCCATAACATTATTTAACTTTGCAATTGCAACATCCACAGCATTTTCAGCTTGAATTAAAGTTAGCTTTGAACTACTCAAATTAACTTCTGCAATTGTTACGTCAACTTTAGGACTTATTCCTGATTCATAATATGATTTAGCTTGATTATAAAATAATGTATATTTATCAACCATATCAATGGCAACATTTCTGTTTTCTTGCGCATATAACAATTGATAATACGCATCTTTTACTTGATAAACCACATCATTGATAACTTCAGATAAATTCATTTTATAAATTTTATTATCTAATTTTTGTATAGTAACTTGATTTTGAGTAACCCCAAAATCATAAAGCATTTGACTAGCCGTAATTTGACCAAGAACAAAATAGTTAAATATAAGGTTACGCCCAATTGCATCAGATAATTGTAATTGCTTAATTCTGGTATAACCTGTCTGCCAACTAAATGTTGGAAAATAATTAGACCACGCCTGACGTATCTTTGCATCTGATGCTAAAATATCCTGCATAGCAGACTGAATTCTAGGGTTATTACCAAGAGCAATTCTTAAACAATCCTCTAACGAGAGATTTTGTTCTTCCTTTACAGCAGATTCCTCAACTGAACCCTCAATCTTTAAATTTTCAGAATCAGATCTCGGATTAACTAGAGGCTCAACTTTTGTACTATCAGGATATTCTTCATCAATTATTATATTTCCAAGTTCAAACATTGGAATCACATTTGCATAAACAAAGCCTTGAGTCAGAGAAAATACTGATAAAAGAAATATTACAACTAACTTTCTCATTTCAAGCCTCCGGATTTTCTATTCTTTAAATAAGCATAAAATTTTTGTTTCATTAAAGATACCATAGCAAAGAATGCCGGAACTAAGATACTACCAAAAGCCGTGACCGCAAGCATACCACCGAATACGGATACACCGATTGAATGTCTTGAACCTGCACCTGCACCTTTAGCAAATACCAATGGTAACAAACCTAGCAAGAATGCTATTGATGTCATCATTACAGCTCTAAACCTTAACCTTGCTGCCTGTAAAGCTGCATCATGATAGTTTAATCCGTCTTTTTCCATTGCATCTTTAGCAAACTCTACAATCAAGATTGCTTGCTTAGTACCTAAACCGATTAACATAACTAAACCAATTTGAGCATATATATCTAATGCTAAACCCGCTATATATTGGAAGAACAAGGCTCCTAAAATAGATACGGGGGCTATCAACATAACTGCCATTGGTAATGTCCAACTTTCATACAGCGCAACCAAGAATAAATATACAAATATTAACGCCATCGCAAGAATTGGACCTATTTGACCTGAAGATTTTTGTTCTTGCAAAGATGTACCTGACCACTCGAAACCCATATCTCTTGGTAAAACCTTATCAGAAATTCTTTCCATCTCTTGCATTGCTTGACCGGAACTAACATTTGTTGCCGGAGAGCCATTTAATGTTATTGCTTGATACAAATTAAATCTTGTCAATGAATACGGCCCTATTATATCTTTTATTTTGATAACTGATGTAATAGGAACCATTTTTCCGACTTTATTTTTTACATATATTTTAGAGATATCAGAAGGTACAGTTCTATACTCAGAATCAGCTTGCATGTAAACCCGATAAACACGACCAAACTTATTAAAGTCATTTATATAAGTAGATCCAAATTGAGCAGCCAATGTATTATAAATTTCTGAGATATCAACTTGTTGAGCCGTTGCTTTTTCAGCATCTATTTCTACTATTTTTTGCGGCATTGAGGCTGTATATGATGTGTATATACTCTTAAATTTCGGGGAATTCATTACTTCACCCATTAATTTTTGAGCTTCTACATACAACTCATCAGGGGTCCTGTCACCTCTATCCAATAATTGATATTCAAAACCGCCAAACATACTCATACCTGCAATTGCCGCCGGCTGAGTTGTAAAAACAATTGCCTTTGTATAACCTGACGTAATTTGGTTAATTTGAGAAATAATACTGTTTATCTGTAATTTTGAGGATTTTCTTTTTCCCCAAGGTTCCAAATCTGTTATTAATAAAGCTGTATTATCACCATTAAAACCAACAATGGTTAATAAACTTTCGACACCTTTAATTTTACTAAATTCTCTTGCTAATTCAATTGCAACTTCATTAGTTCTTGTCAATGTTGCACCATCAGGAAGTTGAACCTGCGAAATTAAAGCACCTCTATCTTCGTCCGGCAAAAAACCTGTTGGTATAACTTTTGACATAAACAATATAAATACAATTATTCCTAAAAGTACCATTATTGTTTTCTTTGGTGATGAGACAAAGTAATTTACTGCGACTAAATATTTTTCTCTTAAATTATTAAACCAATCATTAAACTGCTTTATATATTTATTTTCTTTTAACTCATCTCCTGATTTTAAGATTATAGAACATAACGCAGGTGAAAGAGTTAAGGCAACAATTGTAGACAAACCGATAGACGTTGCAATACAGATTGCAAACTGTCTGAACATTTGACCAGTAATACCTGACATAAAAGACACAGGAACAAACACAGCCATCAATACCAATGATGTAGCAACAACAGCACCAAAAACTTCTTCCATCGTTATTTCGGTAGCCGTCTTTGGATCCTTTCCTTCCTGAATATGTCTTTGGGTATTTTCTAATACAACTATCGCATCGTCTACTACCAACCCTACTGCTAATACCAAGCTGAATAAAATTAGTAAGTTAATTGAAAATCCAAATAAAACAAGGAATATAAATACACCTAATAACGAAACAGGAATTGCACAGAACGGTATAAATGCAGCTCTTGCTGTTCCTAAGAAGAAATAGGTTACTATACTTACTAAAAGTATCGCTAATACAATCGCATGAACTACTTCATTTATAGATTCTTCTATGAATTCCGTCTGGTCATATTGATAAGAATATTTTATATCTGGCGGAAACCTTTTACTTAAAGTTGCAACTTTTTTCTTAATATTTTTAACCAACTCAATAGCATTTGCTTCCGGTAATTGGTTAATCATTATAACGGCACAATCATTACCGTCTACAGCAGACATTGAAGTATATTTTTCAGCGCCCAATTCAACTCTTGCAATATCTTTAATTTTTATATTAGAGCCATCAGGATTTGCTCTGATGATTATATTTTCAAATTCTTCTACCGTTTTAAGACGACCTGTTGTCCTTAAAGTAAACTTAATCATTTGAGGCACATCAATAGGCTCAACCCCAATGTTACCAGCAGGAGTTTGCACGTTTTGAGCCTGAATAGCAGAATTAACATCCGCAACAGAAACTCCTAAACTAGCCATCTTATCAGGCTTTAACCATACACGCATAGAATAATCGCCTGCACCATAAACATTTACAGTACCAACACCATGAATTCTGGCTATTTCATCCTTCAAATACATCGTTGCATAGTTAGCAAGATATAAAGCATTATATGTTTTATTTGGAGAGGTTAGAGCTATCATCAATACACCAGGACCACCGGTTGATTTTCTAACAGTCAAACCATAATTCTTTACCTGATCAGGTAATCTTGGAGTAACCAGTTGTAATTGGTTCTGGACGTTAACTAACGCCATATCAGGGTCTGAACCAATCTCAAAATACAACGTCAACTGATATTGCCCGTTAGATGATGTTGAGGACATATATATCATATCCTCAATACCGTTTAATTGTAATTCTATTGGAGCAGCAACTGTTGATGTTACAACATCAGAACTTGCTCCACTATATGTTGCGTTAACAACTACCTGCGGGGGCGTAATTGACGGATATTCTTCTAATGGCAATGTAGGGATTGCTATTAATCCGGCTAATATTATTACAAGAGATATTACGATTGCAAACTTTGGTCGTTTTATAAATAAATTCCCTGCCATTTTTATTCTGCCTTTTTCCCGTCTCTGTTAAATAACTTTTTAATCTTATCTAATATTGTTGGTTTTTTAGTTTGAGTTTTAGCTTCAATACTTTCAACAATTTTTACAGGTTGACCTGATACTACCTTTTGTAATCCGGCGGTTATAACCTTATCTCCGGCCTTTAAGCCTTCTGTAACTATCCAATTTCCATCCTGTTGAATTCCTGTTTTTATATATGTTAAACGTGGAAGACTTTGTTCGTCTAGTTTAAATACATATTGTCCTTCTTGGTTTTCTTGAACAGCCTCAACAGGTATAACCGGAACTGGTGCCTTCTTATTCGAATATATTATTATTAGACCATAATCCCCTTGAATCAATTGATTATTAGGATTCGGGAAGGTTGCCTGTAAAGTAATC
>CALURS010000070.1 GCA_944323215.1 Candidatus Gastranaerophilales bacterium
TAAAACCTCATAATGATGTGGAGTATCTTGGTCTCCTCTTAAAATATCAGAATCAACAACTCGATACTCTTTATCATTAAAGATTATTTTACTATTTTGAATAGGTTCGTTAGTTAAACCTTCAGAATTAGTTAAATCATAGAATAAACGGGCATTACCAACTATTTCACGACCATTCGAAGTAACTTTTAATTGAGTTTTTTCTTCAATTTTAACATGTTTAAGTTGATCGTCTTCTCCCCACTCGTCACCCTCACCTGTATTTCCTAAATATTTTTTATAAATACAGTCATTCGGTAGTAGTCTTTTCGGAATCGGTCTTATCATTTTTTTCTTCTTTCTTTTTGGATTCTAACTTCTTCCAACCAGCCATTTGATACCATTTTTCAGAACCTTTTGGAACATCCTTAACAATTGCTCCAATTTTATATTTTGCCATAACAACAACCTCCTAATTGGCTTTGTAATAAGCCACAATTTAATAAAATTTCATAAGCCACAGGGCTTAATCTATCTATGCTTTTAGACGTTTCACTTTCTGAGGCACTCTCCGAGTAACTACCCAAAGTATAGCCACTTGTTTTAGTGCTATCTAGCAAGTCTGAATTAAAATCATAATAATTAATCTGCTCTAACACCGCCTTTTTGAAGTCCTCATAACACGGACAAGTGCTTGTGGGTACAGGTTTAGTTATTATTGATTTAATCGTATTCAAACTTAAGAATTGTAATCTTGAAAAATTAGAAGGAGCAGTATCCACTCCAAAATAATTTTTATAATCTTGTTCTGTTATCATATAAACTGCTCCTTTCTAAAATTATTCGCTAGCTTCTGCTACTTCAATAACAGCAGTGGCTGAAGCTTCATTACTAGCAGTATCAGTACCTTTTACTACAATTGTATAAGTACCAGGTACTACTGTTGCATCCGCAGTAATTACAGTATTTGAACTGATTTCAAATTTAGCATTATCAGCTACACCTGTGGGTAAGCTATATGTAACAGTTCCACTACCACCTACAGATGTTAAATCAGCAACTTTAGTTTCATCAGCTAATGTTCCTGATAAAGTTGTCACTGGAGTAATATTTACTGCAGAAATACCAACTTTTGATTTAACAAGAACGGCATTTTTGTTAGTAACTGCATCAGTATAAACATATCTATCTTGTAATGCAGAAGCGCCAACGTGTTTTCCATCTTTTAAATCATTTACAGCTAATCCTATTTTCCAAGCATCAACTTTTTGTGTCCAATCAATGCCATAGACAATATATTCAATAGCTTGTCCTGAAGCATTTTCCCCTAAATCTTCTGTAATTACGTTTACTCCGTTAATTTTACCAATAACACCATTTCTTGCTAACTCTGCACCGATTTGTGATGCACTGTTAGAGAATTTCTCATCAGTTAATAGTAATGTTTCAGTTTCATATGAAACAGCTACATACATTCTATTCTTATCAATACCTCTTTTGGCTTGAATAGCAATATCTTTTACGATATTTGAATAAACATTTTCTTCTGTACAATCTGCTTGAGTTGAAATAATACTGTTATTTTTTAAAGCATTAACAGCATGATCTTCAAGCTTTTTAGCTCTAGCATATGCTCCAGCTTCTAGTCTCTGTGCTACTAGATTGTCAGGAACAGCACTAGCCTCATAACCATCAATTAATTCGTTGATAGCATCATGTTCATCAACCAAAATAGTTAAGTAACTTGTTGCTGATTGGCTTAAATCAACTCCATTTTTTACATCATAATCTTTAATTTCAGGATCCATATTTCTAACTGGCACTTTTACTGCGCCACTAACTGGTTCTCCCTCATAATCACTTGAAAAAGTATTTCTTATTTTTAACACAGGTCTCATTAATTTAACAATAATGTTTGCATAACGTTCTTGTCTTTCGTGAGTACCATTTGTATTAATAGTATTTGCCTTTTAAATCACTCTCCTTTTTAAAATTCATCTGGGTATTTTTGCTTTAAAACAGCAATAACCCCATCTCCGGCATCATTACTAATTTTTTTAGTCGCTACACCATTAGATTTAGATGTTTCAACTTTTTGAATCAAATATTGAGGGTTGTCTTTTAAATAATTTTTTAAATTATCTTCAAAGTCTCCTTCCATTTCTGAAACCTCACTTAAAACAAACTTTTGAAACTTAGCATCAACACCAGCATTTGCAACTACTGATTTATTTTCAGCATAAGCAAGTTGTTTTTTCAAAGTTTCATTTTCTTGTAATATTTCTTGCTGTTTTTGAGAATCAGTCTTTTGACTTTCTTCCCATTCCTTATACTTCTTTAAGTCAATACCTGCATATTTCTTTTCGTATTTTTCTTTTAATTTTTTGTCTAAAGCATTAACTTCTTCTTGTGTATAAGTTTTTTCGTTTTTTTCAACAGGTTGTTCTCCTGACACCTCAGTTTTTTCTTCAGTTTCTGCTGTTTCAGTCTGAGTAACTGCATTTTCATTATTTTCCATAATTTCCTCCTAAGTTTTTTATTTGGGTAACAAAGTAATTCCCACACCTTAATTTCTTTATTGTCTAACTAAGTAAAAGACATAATAAAAGAACGCATTTCTACGTTCTAAAAGTGCCTTTATAAGCACTGTACCGATGATATAATTAAGCCAACAAGTTTTCACTCTCTTACTTCCTTGTATAATAATTACTATCATCAGTACACTACCTATAAAGTAGTGCATAATAAAAGCACTCTATTTTTGAGTGCTAATTTTATCAAATAATTTTTGTAACCCATCGTCGTAAATTTCTACTGGCTCCCATTTTCCACCTTCTGAACTGCCATCTAAAGGTCTAGGACTCGTAGCAGAATAGCAATAATCTTCATCACTATCATCTACTATTTGAACCCAACCTTGTTCATCATATCCTACACAATCATAGATTTTATTGTTTGTTAAAGAAACAGCGCCAAAAGATTTGCCAACATATTTTAATTTGCCAAATAATTTCATGTCTTTATAATAATCGTTTTCTGTCTGATAAACTTTTATTGTTTTCATGTTTTATTTCCTCTCTTTCGGTTTATTCTTTAATTTTGCTTCTAATTGTAGGCCATTAGCTTCATACCAATGTATTTCGTAGTCATAGTATTTTCCTTGAACTACCCCAACTTTTTTATTTAATTCTGTGGCATTGACATTATATTTTTCTGCTATTTTATATCTATCTCTAATATCAACAGAACTATCTTTACCTGCTATTATGCGAACATTGGTAATGGTTGTATTCGAAGGAACAATGCCTTGCATACCCATTATATCATAATCTACCTTATTTTGTAATATAACGTCATCACTCTTAACTACTTTTGGCAACTTTTTCTTATCTTCTTGTTTCTTCCAACTTTGATAAGATTTAGTAGCTTTTTCTTTGGCTTTAGGACTTAATGATGCACTACCAATCCACTCATTTGCTGTTATTCTAGTTCTGCCAGTTTTATCTAAAAATTCTAGATATTCTTTTCTAGTATTGCTTAAACTATTTTGTTTTCTCTTTATGTAACTAGGCTCTGCTCCAGTTTGTTTAAGCATCGCTATTTCTCTTTTTTTATTTCTAATAGCTCTTTCATATTGTCGTTGTCTTTGTTTCTCTATGTATGCCTCATCATTTTCTTTTTTTGTGAAGTCCATTTCTCTTTTTTTAGACAAACCAGGAATAAACATATATCTTGAATGCCCACAGTTAATTCCCAGTATCCCTGCAGGTTCTCCATAAGTTGAACTAGACCACGGTCTTACTTTAACTTTAGCACCATCTAAATCCTCGATGTATCCACTATATCCACTTAAAGAAAATACTTGCCCTTGATCCTGGCTACATAAAGGTCTAGCACCTATATGTGAGCTAATTTCTATGAAATCTCCACCACAGACTTGTATTCTCTCGTCTTGAATACGATTTATTGTATTTTGTGTATTTGTACGAATAACCATCTTTGTATAGCCCTCTGGATTCCATCTTGCTCCATTTCTGGCTGTAAAACCAGTTAAGCCTTTTTCTGCTAATTGACTTACTGCTTCTTGCATAGCTTTATTAGTGGTTTTAGTACCTGCTAGAACTTGAGAAGATACCTTGTTGACTATATCCCTATACTCATCTCCAGCACTTGCTAAAAGGCTGTTATTTTGCTTATTAAATGTAGTTAATATTTCTTCAACTGCACTTGATAAAATACCACGAACTATCATCTCTTCTGTATCAGGCTCTATTGCATTAAGTATTCCTAATTTGATTCCCTCTTGAATAAGTGTTTCATCTCTTGTCATACCTATTTCTCTAGCTCTATCAAATACTTTATTTACTTCTTCAACAGTCTTACCTGAATATTTAGCAATTATCTTTGCATTTTCTTCGTTTAAGCCATTAAGCTCTTTTAATCTTTGTAATTGCCACTCATTTACTTCGCCACTGCCTACTAACGGTTGCTGATTTACTTCATCCCATTTATCTATTTCCATAGGTTTACCAGCAGACAGCTTTTTGGCAATATTCAAAAGCAATTCGTTTTCCATGTCGATATAAATTCTCTCAACTTGTTCTTCTAAATCGTTTAAAGACATTTATATCAACTCCTTTTATTATTCAAACTTTATAGCACGATTTTCCCACTTTTTATAAGCATCTAAATAAAGTTCTTTCTTATCTCCATTATAGGTAAGTTCATAGTACATACCATCTGAAACAGTAGTACTTACTAATGCTTTAAAGTTCTGTAATGTTTTTGAAAACCACACAATGAAGACATTCTCATCATTAATTTTTAAACCATCAGTTTTTTCTACATTTTCATTAAAATAATCAACAACTATTTTCTTACATAAATCTAACATTTCATCATTTTTCATAACTTATTCACCCTCCTTTTGATTATCAATTGCATAAGTTAACCAAAACATAGCTTCTTCTAATTTAGTGATAGTTAAACTTTTCTCTCTTGAGTTTTTTATTTCTTCTGTTTCTCTCAAGTTATCAATAAATTCTTGTAACTTTTCTATCATTTTTATCCCTCCTCTACTACTTCTTCCTCTTGAGATTCTGTTTCTTGCTCCATTCCAAAAAAGTCCATACCTGCAGGTTGAACTAACTTGTTTTCACTCTCAATTTTCGCCATTTCTTCTTGGATTTCGCTTTCCTCATAATGGAGATATTTTTGCATGAACTTTTCAAGAGAAATAACTTTGTTTTGATATAATTCTAATCCTCTTTGAATTAGTGCGTTTTCATCTTCGATTATTGAATCATCAAACACTATGTTAATCGATTTGTAAGTTATTCCTTCTAATTCACATATAGCTTTAACTAAATCATACAAACAGTCATTAACCATTAACTCGTGATGCTTTTTAGTTCTATAGGTGTCGCTATTTTCTGACACTACTTCGGTAGCAGTCTTAACACCTTGTCCGTTGAAATTATAATAATTCTGACCTAATCCAACTCCTGCACTTATGTAATTTAATTGTGCATTTATCGAATTTATATGCTCTTGATATCTCAATTTAAAATCAATTTCTTTAACTGGCTGATTCTCCATTCCGGCAATAGCAACATAAACTTCGTCATTATTGTCAAAATAGCTTACGTAATTAACGTTCCCATCAGCATCTACTTCTGTTTTCTTTTTTACTGCTGTTCTATCAATTAATACACGTTTTTTCCCTGTTCTAAATTCACGATTGAAACTATCATATTCTGTGTCTATTGCTTTAAACTTGTCTATTTGATTAGCAAGTATTGATATTCCCAGAGGACTGTCTGTATCAAAGTTATTAGCAATAACAGGCTTCCATACTTGGAAATGAGGATTGTCTGTCTCAAATTCTTCGAACTCTAGAACATCAGAAAACATATCATTGAAAGGAATTTCTTTCCCTAACGTTGTTTCATTTTTTGAAACATATAACTCATTTAATTTAGTGTATTTATCTCCATTAAATTCATGATAAGTAATATGCGTATAATATTTCTTTTTTAAATCTACACCTTTAGTGAATCTGCTTACTGTAATTAAGCCATTTATATAAGAATTGGTGTATTTGTAAGGAATTACTACATCACCATCTATAAAATCAATTAATGTTTTATTATCTTTCTTATATTCAACGGTAACACCATTACCCAGTGCAAATACATGTTCTAGGAAGTCAGGAAAATTTACTTTAAAGTTGTTTTCCTTGCTATCTAATACTTCTAGTAATCTTTCAGTGTTCTTTTTCTTATCAAGCTTTATTTGTACCTTTTCTGACCATAGCAATTTAGCAAAGTCTTCGCATACTTTCTTTGGAATGTTCATCGTAAGTCTTTCACACTGTTTCTCTACTCCATCTGCCATTTTCATAGTAAAGTAGTGAAAGTCATTAACGTTGCCACGATACCACGACTTCCAAATAGCCATCATGTCGTAAATATCTCCAACTACAAGGTTAATTCCTTTTTTGCTTAATTTACTTTGTATATCTTGATATAATTCCTTTTAAATCACCTACTCTTTATTATTAAAACTACCAACAATTCCTAACACTGCAATTGTTACACAAATTATAAACGTAATTATTACTGCATCACTCATTTATTGTCACTCCTTAATTCCTAACTTATCTAAATTATCTTTTACCCAGTATTGGAAAACATCTTGTGTATGATCTGCATAGTAATAACTATAGTCATTAGACCAGCTATTGTAGTAAGGCTCTTCGCTGATAAACTCCTTTTCGGTTTTATCAGGTTCAGGTTTTCCTTTTTCAATGGTTCCCTCTTTCCACATATAGTTTTCGTTTTCTTTCTTGAAAATCTTGTTATTGTTATTATCTAATATTCTGAACTTTCCTTTCGCCAGAAAAGCCTGTGAATAATCAATTAACTCTTCTTTTGATTTTCCTTTATTAACAGGATGAAACCTTTTTCCATAATCGGCATATAATTGATTTCTCAAAGCGCCTTCTGCACTATCTATTGTCTCTTGATCTTCACCAGTTTTCCATGCTTTTATCATTGCTATTTCAAAATTGAATATATCTTTTGAAAGCTCGCTTGGTGCTTTCTTCTTAGGCTTCTCATTTGGTGAATAATAGTAAATATCTAATAGATACCAATATCCATCATTAGCATATCCAAAGCATCCACAAGTAGTAGCACTTGTCTGATGCCCACCATCAACAGAAAAGTCTAAATAAAGTATCCTTAAATTATTTTTTGATATATAATCTTTATCAACATACTCTGTTGATTGTGGATTGTATATCATACCTTCCATGCCAATTACTTCGCCCAAGTATATCCATCGATAACGTTTGTTATCAAACTTTTTCATACGCTCAGCTTCATCAATAAACATCTTACCTAGCCATTCTTCCGGTACTGTTCTATAATCCGTTTCAGAAATCAAACAATCATCCCTTAATTTCATGCTTTCACACCATTTATTTATCCATGAAAATTTATTTTTTGGTGGATTATATGAATATAAAGCCATAAACCAATCATTGTTACCACGCGTAAATGTTGCAACAATTTGATCTATATCTTCAGAATTATTCCATCCTGTAAGTTCTTCAAACCACACAATCTTAATTAATTTGCTTTCATCTATTGTTCCTTTAACTGCTTCAAAGTCATCACCACCGGCAAAATATATTGTATTATCATTTTGTAAAAATTTAATTTCCATTGGTGAAACCGTACTTGTGTAATGAACATTTTCTACGAGCCCTAATCGAGCACACGCTCTCTTTATTTCTTTGTAAACAGACTTCCTTAATTGGTTTTGATGTTTTCTCAAAACAACTACTGAGCAATCATCCTCATTTAAACAATTATAAACAATTTTTAGGCTAATCATTGATGTTTTAGTAGAGCCACGCCCACCTTTATAGATTTGATGTGTTTTATGGCTTTTAAAGGTGTGAATAAAAGATGGTGCTATTTGACTGCTTAATTTCATTCTTCATCAGGCAAATCATCGACGATTACCACTCTATTATTAACAGTGGCATCTACTTCTTGCTTAGTACTAAACTCATCTTTAGCCTTTCGTTCCAAGTACCACTTAGCCATCTCTCTATCGCCTTTATCTAAAGCCTTGTGAACAACCATTCGAGCTTTTACTTTTTCGTAATTCTTCCATATATCAATTTTCTCCGAATATTCCGGATAATCTTTTAAAAAATCATAAAAGGTTGACTCACAAACATCAGCATAAAGACAAGCTTCTCTGTTTGTACATCCCATTAAAAATGCCTCTTTCAATTGTTGTAGTTGTTTTTCTTGAATTGCCCTAGGTCTTCCTACTTGGTTTTTTGACTTTTTCTTCGATACCACCTCCTAATTATCTTCTGGTTGCAGGGGTTGGATTTGAACCAACGACCTCAAGCTAAAGAGACTTGCGAGCTACCAGACTGCTCCACCCTGCGATATAAAAAAAACAGAGTATTTAAACTCTATTTGCATCTTGTTTCATATTTACAACCATTACATGTTGCTTGATTCATGCACTGTATAGGATGATTATTTGAATAAAAAGTTATTTCTACGTAATCTTTATTATCTTGTACATATTCATGTATTATTTTTTGTATATATTTTACATTGTCATTTGGTATTGTACCTGCTTTAACCATTTCATCTAATATTGATTTTTTATTTTTATTATTTAAAT
>CALURS010000071.1 GCA_944323215.1 Candidatus Gastranaerophilales bacterium
CCCTGATAAAAATACAGAACGAATTGTAGTTGATTATATTTCCGGAATGACTGATCAATACGCCATTGAAAGATTTAAAGATATTTTCATCCCGAAACCTTTATTTAATCCTGTTCATGATGATGCGTTTATAAAAATGGTTAAAAATAGCTGTGAAAACAAATAGTGAACTTTTTATTCACCTTCTTGCTCTTGTTCATTTTCGTCAACAGACTCAGGTGGGAGTTTTTCAATAATTAATTTTGTTATTCTTGCCCCATCAACTTCACTAACTGTAAATTTTAAACCATTAAATTGAACCGTATCACCTACAACAGCAATTCTACCCAAGAACTTAACCACAAGTCCTGCAATTGTTTCAATATCTTCTTCATCAAATTTTTCTTCGTCAAGCTCAAAGAATTCTGCAATTTCATCTGTTCGCATCATACCGTTTGCGACATATTTATTTTCTGCGATTTGTTTTATATTAATTTCTTCTTCGTCAAACTCATCTTGAACTTCCCCGATAATTTCTTCCAAAACATCCTCAAGTGTAATGATACCGGATGTTCCGCCAAACTCATCAACGACAATAGCTAATTGAGCTCTGCGTTTACGAAATTCGATTATTAAGTTATCAAGTGTCATAGTTTCAGGAACGAGTAAAATCGGTCTTAAAATATTGTCTATGACAAATGGCTTTCCTGTAACATACAATGAATAGATATCCTTAACATGGATGAAACCTATAATTTTATCCATTGTATCTTTATATACAGGATATCTTGTATATTGGTTATCAAGCATAACTTGTTTAAGTTCATCAAAAGAGACATCATAAGGAATGCAAACGATATCGGTTCTTGGAATCATAACTTGCTTAGCAGTTAAATCAGAGAACTTGAACATGTTATGAATAAACTCAGCTTCCGTTTCATTCAAAACCCCTTGATCAAGACTTGCATCAACAATTAAATCCAATTCTTCAGTAGAATGAGCCAATTGTGTAGAAGCGGACTCAGGAACATTTAGCAATTTTAAAATAGCATTACCTGAAACTGTTAAAATCCAGACAAACGGCTTAAAAATAACCATCATAATGTGCATTGGTTTGGTTACAGAGAGAGCAATCTTTTCAGGATATTGAATTGACAAGCACTTTGGTAATTGTTCACCAAGCACAACGTGAAACATCGTAACAAGAATGAAAGAAGTTGGAACAGCAATAGCATGAGCTGTCAGTGTATGATTAATACACGGGATGAATGAAATCAGCGGTTCAATAAGTCTTACAGCGGTAGCCTCACCAACCCAACCTAAACCGATACTGGCTACCGTAACGCCAAGCTGAGCTGCGGCAAGCATAGCATTTACATTATCTAATGTTTTTATTGCTAAACCTGCGATTTTATTTCCTTCATTGGATAGTTGCTCCAATCTTGTTCTGCGAACTTTTACAAGCGAAAATTCTGCTGCTACGAAAAACGCATTTACAAATAGTAAAAACAGAATTACAAATATATTTAATATTATACTCTGGTCCATGTATATAAATTAATACCTTGTCTCTATTACACAATTTTATAATATATTCTGCTAAATTGCAATACTAAACGCTGAATTATAAATTTCTGCTGCTTGATAAAAAGGTATGTTTAAAAGATAATACAGGTATTATGAAAACGATAGAAGAAATAAATAATTTAATTTCAGAAAATAAATTTGAAGATGCAAAGATAGCTTTAGAAGAGATAATTAACACTGAGCCAAACAATTTTGAATACAAAAAATTACTTGGGCTTGTAAACGTCAATTTAGATGACTACAAAACAGCTAGGACAAATTTTGAAGAAGTAATAAAATATAATCCAGAAGATGCCACTTCTTGGTTTTATTTAGGCAGCTGCTATGATTCAATGGAGGATTATTCGGCATCTGAACAAGCCTTCAAAAAAGTATTGGAATTGCGCCCTGATTATGCTGAAGGATATAAGAACCTTGCGATGATATACTTAAAACAAAATAAATATGAAGAGCTTATAAGATGTGCCCAAAAAGGCGAAGAAGTTGAACCGGAGGAATATATATTTTCATACTTAATTGGTACAGCGTTTATGGCTCAAAAAGATTTTGATAATGCAATAATATTCCTTAAAAAGTCAAAAGAGCTATCAAATAATAACCCACAGGTTATTAATGCGCTTGGAACTTGTTATTTAACAATGGGGAATAATGATAAAGCATTACAATTATATATGGAGGCAGTAAAATCGAATCCTGAAGATGCACTTGCCAATTATAATGTAGGTTCGGTATATCAATTACTAGGTCAACACGAAAAAGCTTGTGAGTATTTCAAAAAAGCAAATCAAATAGAGGAATCTGAGACCTTTATGGTAGCTTGGGCGTTGTCGCTAATGAAAATTCCACGACCGGACGAGGCTATTGAAATATATAAAAAACTAGCGGTTATGCATCCGGAAAAAGTAAATTACCAATACAATATGGTATTATGCTATGAAGAAAAAAAGGATTTATCGACAGCCATAAAAATTTTAGAAAGCATAGTTATGATGAATCCTAAGTTTATAATGCCTGCACAAAAGCTTGCAGCTTTATATATCGAAACAGGTGAACTTAGGAAGGCAAAAGATATTTATGATCGCATAATCCTTAAGAATAAAGTCAATGCTGATGTATTTTACCAATATGCTATATTATCAACACAATTATGCGATACAGATACAGCAGAAAAAATACTTAAAAAAGTAATCCAGATGAATCCTAATACAGCAAAAGCCCATAAAGACTTAGGGGTGATATATTTAAGTAAAAGACTTTTTGACTGGGCGGAAGATGAATTTAATACTGCTATCAAGCTGGCACCAAACGATTTTGATATTATTTTTGAATATGCCAATTATCTGTATTCGATTGCTAATTACAAAAAAGCTGATGAGTACTATACAAAAGCGATGGAAATTGATCCTAATTCAATAGTAAAAACATTTCTTGCTTTGAATAAGATTGCATTAAATGACTTAGAGGCAGCCAAAAAGTATATAATGGAAGCACTGCAAATTGCAGGAGAGCACGAATATATATTATTTGTAGCAGGAAGAGTTTACTACGCCTTAAAAGATTATGATTGTGCCAAGAAGTATTTGGTAAAGGCTCTTGAAAAAAAGGTTAATGACGACTCTATGAACCTTCTGGGACTAACATATTATGAGCTTGGCGAGTATGAAAATGCGAATAACATTTTCTTAAAGTTACTGGAAAAAAATCCTAAGAATACGATTTTACTTTTAAATTCCGCAAAATGTTATGAAAAACTTAACAAACAGGATGAAGCAATCTCTCAAGCCGAAAAGCTTCTTGATATTTTCCCGGATTGTGAAGATGCACTGGAATTAATTCGCAGAGTTTCATAATTTTGTTGTTACAGGAATTTACATATACTTGCTTTTATATTTTGCTCGATATAGAATAATATTGGTCGAAATATAGAATTCAAGTTTGGAATCTTGAAAAGAAAGTAGGTAACGATGAAAAAAGGTATTCACCCTGATTATAAAAAAACAGTTATTAAATGTGTTTGCGGTAACGAAATTGAAACAGGTTCTGTTTTAGATAACATCACTGTTGAAATTTGTTCTAACTGTCACCCGTTCTACACAGGTCAACAAAAAATTCTTGACTCAGAAGGTCGTGTAGAAAGATTCAAAAAACGTTACGGCACAAAGTAATAGTTTTAGATATTATTATCAAAAAAGAAGCCTTAAAAAAGGCTTCTTTTTTTAATATTTACCTCAGCTTAATTTTATGCTAAAATGACTCTTACGCATCAGATATTAAGGAGTTTAGAAATATGGCAAAAGATAGCAGTTTTGATATAGTATCGGAATTTGACAAACAAGAATTAGTAAACGCAGTAGATCAAGTTAAGCGTGATATTAGTACAAGATTTGATTTGAAAAATTCTAATTCAGAAATTGAATTAGAAGGTGACAAAACGATAACTATTACTACAAGCGATGATATGAAGTTAAGAAACATCTTTGATATTTTGCAATCGAAGCTTGTTAAAAGAGGGCTTAGCATAAAGTTATTAGACCCGCAACCGATGGAGAATGCTTTGGGTGGAAATGTGAGACAGGTATTTAACCTTAAAAAAGGATTAACACAAGAACTTGCTAAAAAGATAGTTTCTGATATTAAAGATTCAAAGCTAAAAGTTCAAGCCTCAATTCAGGGAGAACAAGTTAGAGTCACTGGAAAAAGCAAAGACGATTTACAAGAAGTGATAAAACTGTTAAGAGGTAATGAAGATAAATACAACTATCCGTTACAGTTCACTAATTACAGATAAGAACTAAAGAGCAAGAGCAACCGCTTTTATGTTCTCATTTGTTATTTTGGCAAGTCCTTTTTGCCTGTATTCTTCATTAAACAGACCTAATGACTTCAATCTTTCAAGCGTCTTAAGAATAAGCGTTTGATTGTTTCCGTCTAAAAATACAGCCAATGTTTGCTCATCATCAATAAGGTCAATTACAAAATTGACGAACAAACTATCTTCAAACGCTTCTTCTAAAATTCCGCTTTCAAGACGGGTATTAGGAATTTTGGAAAGTACAGCGTGAACTTGAGAAATATACTCTCTTGTATTCTTGTCTAAATCGAACAAATACTCATCGTTGTCTGCTATATCTGTAAAAAATCGTTTTGCCATCATCAATGGTACAGAATAGCAACTATCATTTGAGCCTGATATTTTTTCAAAAATCTCAGCCATATTAAGCTCTGATATTGTATCAAGAGGGATTAATTCACTTAATCCTGAAATAATGTTACATAACGCAAGCGAGGCATATTCCTTGTTATCATTCTCAATACCTTCTTCTAATGGTTCAAGATTATTAATTTCAAGTGCAATATATTCAGGAATAGAAGAATTTTGCATTACTTTATAGAGTCTATCCAATAAAGACTTATCATTCCACCGTGATAAGAGCTTAACTCCGCTATATATTTCATAGTCATCGTTTGAGTCGAGCTTTTGAAGCCCCATAGAATATGTTTCAGCATCCTCAAGAGCTTTAAGAGCCTCAATTGAGTTAAGCGCCAAATATTCATTATCAAAAAAAACATAACTCCTTAAAACCGGAGCAATCTCACGTTGTGGATTTTGTACAAAAAACTTTGCAGCATAGCACTTTTCATCTTCTCCTCCGGCAGATAGTTTTTCAGATAGAATTTTGGTTGCATTTTCTAAATCATATCTTGATAATACAGAAACAATTACATCTTCATAATATGGAGAATAAAACGGTAAGAATTTATACGCATTTTGAAAATTATTTTCATTAAACGCATTAAAAATTCTTTTAGCAACATTTTTTTTAATAAAATCGAAAATATAATCGTCTCTTGCAACAAGTTCCCTAAACAAATCAATATCAGGGGTATCTACAAGATATTTGGCTGCTGATTCAAAATCAGCAGGATTTTTACTGGTTAGTTTTTTTAAAAGTTCCATAAATTAATCCAGATAGAATACTGTAACTACTTTGTGACCTTCTTCAGCATATTCAACAGCAGTATGAAGGGTTTTAGAAGTATGAGATAAGAAGCAGATTAATTGATTACAGTCATCAATAATTTCTCTGTTACAAACTCTGGAAGCATCAGCAAGGGTCATCATAGCTCTATCAGCATGCTCAACAATATTAGGAACACCAATTAATTGGTCTTGAACATCACTTGGTTGTTGACCAATAGTTTGCGGAAGAATAACTTTCAATTTATCAGGATTAGATTTCATCGCTCCGCGAATAGCTGCAGCATTAGTACCACAAGATCCACCTGACGTAATAATAGTATTACCTTGTAAAACAAGAGCTGTAGTAAGTGTTTCAATCATTTGTTGGTGAGTAATAGCCAAGTTTCTGGAACCAATGATAGCAATTCTTTTAGCCGGTTGCTTAATAGTTGCAAGCTCCATAGCTAATTCGTCAACTGTATCCGGCGAAGCGTGTGCTACATCCATATCATCTACAGGCACCATTATTGATGACTGTTGTTCTTTTTGTTGTCCGTCTTCTTCTACCATGTTCTTAATTTCTGTCATATTACCGCCTTCTGATTGCAAAAAATATTTATTTTGAGTATGCTGAATTATATTAGCATAAAATCGTAATTTTGGAAATAGGGAATGGAAAACATTTTAAATAAACTTAATGCGGAGCAGTTGGAAGCAGTAAAAACAATCAAGGGTTCATTACTTATCTTAGCGGGAGCAGGCAGCGGTAAGACAAGAGTTTTAACCTCAAGAATTGCTTATATGATAAAATCAGGAATTCGTGCTCGTGATATTCTTGCCGTAACTTTTACAAATAAGGCTGCAAAAGAAATGAGAGCAAGGCTCGCAACTATTTTAGGCGAAGAAACCGTTAAAAATATGTGGGTCGGGACTTTTCACAGTATTTGCGGCAGAATTTTAAGGCAAGATATTGAAAATTATAAATTTCAATCAGGGAAATTCCTAGATAAAAATTTCTCAATTTATGACGAGCAGGACTCTGTTGCTGTTATTAAGCAGTGTATTAAAAAGCTCAATCTTGATGAGAAACTTTATCAGCCCAAATTGGTAAAAGCGGTTATTTCAAATGCAAAAAACAAGATGGAGGATGCTTATAATTTTGCAACTTTTGCAAGAGATTTTAAGACTCAAAGAATAGCACAGATTTACGAACTTTATGAAAATACACTTAATAACAATAACGCTATAGATTTTGATGATATGTTAATGCTTGCGGTTAAACTGTTAGAGCAAAATTCTGAAGTGAGAGAGAAGTATTACAAAAAATTCAAACATATACTGGTTGATGAGTTTCAAGACACGAACCAAGCCCAATATCAATTGGTTAGAACTCTTTATACAAACAATTTAGAGGAAATTCCGGAAGAACGTTCACTATGTGTAGTTGGTGATGTTGACCAATCAATCTACAGTTGGCGTGGTGCGGATTTTAAGATTATACTTAACTTCCAGAAGGATTTTAAAAATACTAAGATAATTAAGTTGGAGCAAAACTACCGCTCTACCGCAAATATCCTTGCCGCAGCAAATGCTGTTATTGAAAACAATGAGGAGCGTGTTGATAAAGTTTTGTACTCACAAAAAGGTGATGGTGAAAAAATTACTCTGTATGAAGCGGAAGATGAAACTGATGAAGCAACTTATATTGCTTCAATGATTAAACAAACATCTTCTGATTATAATAAATTTGCTGTTTTATACAGAACAAACGCTCAATCAAGAGCTATAGAAGAAGCTATGATTGCTGCTGGCATTCCATACAGAATATATGGCGGTTTAAAATTCTATGACAGAAAAGAAATTAAAGATGCTGTTGCATACTTGAAAGTTATCTACAATCCAGATGATTCACAAAGTTTAAAAAGGATTATTAATGTTCCAAAGCGTTCTATAGGTGAAACAACAATAAAGCATTTGCAGGACTTTGCGGATGTAAACGAAATAAGTATCTATCAAGCAATAAAAAGGCTTGATGAAATTCCGCAAATTAAATCGGGAACAGCAACAAAGTTAAAAGATTTTATAACTTTAATTGACAAGTTTAAGGAAGAACAGCCGAGATATCCTCTATATGAGTTTATAAGTTTGGTATTAGAACGAAGCGGTTATATAAGAGAGTTACAAGCACAAAACACTCCGGAGGATGAAGCAAGAATAGAAAACTTGCAAGAATTTGTAAACGTTGCAAATGATTTTGAACCGGAAGAAATAAATAATGTACTTGGCGAATTCTTAGCACAGATTTCGTTGGTCTCTGATTTAGACGGCTTAGATGAAATTGCAAATAATGTTACTTTAATGACCCTGCACTCTTCAAAAGGTCTTGAATTTCCGATAGTATTTTTAGCAGGAATGGATGAAGGAATTTTCCCTTCCCAAAGAACATTTAATTCGCTATCTGAGATTGAAGAAGAACGAAGACTAATGTATGTAGGAGTAACAAGAGCAGAAGAAAAATTGTATTTATTAAATGCTAAACGTCGTCAGATGTGGGGTGAATACAAATATTACAATCCAAGCAGGTTCTTAGAAGAAATTCCTGTTAAGCTGTTAGATAGGCAAGAATCAACTTCAGGTCATTTAACAAGGACCTTTAAGAGTGCTGTTGATAAAATTAAGACCGGCAAATCAACCTTTGACAGTGATGGGTATGTAAAACCTGTAAGTGGATTTGGAAAGGGGTTTACTGCCCCAGGGACAAAAAGAGTGCCTGATGATACACAACATTCTTATTCAAAACCTTCGTATCAAAAATCTGCAAATAGAACTCCTGCAAGAGCAATACTTGTTAAATCACAACAAAATCTTGAAAGGAATAAAGAAAGAGCAGATAAATTCTTCGAAGATAACGCAATAAAACGAATGTTGGAAGAAAAGAAAAAAAGTGATAAAATACAAGCACAACTTGCTCAAGAAAAACAGAAAGGAATAACCTCAGGACATGTTGAATATTATTTTAACGAAGGAGAGAGAGTATTCCACGAAAAGCTAGGTATCGGACATATTGTAGAAGTAATTCTTGTTGGTTCAAGTACAATGTACACAATAGATTTCGGTGTACACGGGAAAAAATCCACGGATTCAAGTTATGCGAAGTTG
>CALURS010000072.1 GCA_944323215.1 Candidatus Gastranaerophilales bacterium
GTTTTTGCTTAATGAATTGAGTTCTCTATAAATCTCTTTGAAGTGCTCCATATCAAAATACGGTTGAATTGGATAATTGGCTGTAAATTCAGGGATGAAACTATCAACAAGCGTTGAATTTTGTTTCCAGTTGTTGTTTCTCAAAAAAGAGATTGAAAAGAAATCAAATCCCATCTCAATACAGAGTTTATATAGTTTAGGTATTGAATCCAGATTATTTTCAAGAACAATAGTTTTTATATCAACCATTGGAGGATGTTTCATACCCTTAACTAGTTCAAGATTAGAAACTATTTTGTCAAAAATTCCTGCCTGACCTCTGTTTTTATCGTGAATATCTCCATAACCATCCAAGGATACTGATAAAAGCATTAGTTTAGAGCGTTTCAATTCTTTTATTATTTCTGGAGTAATTAATATTCCGTTAGTTACTAAGTGTGTTTTATGGAAGATTTTTTTAGATAAATAAAATAAAATTTCAGCAAAATCTTTTCTGATAAGCGGTTCCCCGCCAACAAGCGTGACAATAGCATAAGGCGGAAGTTGATTAATAACATTAAACCATTCCTCCTTTGTTAATTCGTTCTTTTTTCTCTCATCTCCTATATAACAATAAGGACAGTTTAAATTGCATCTGTAGGTAAGTTCAAAAAAATACCTCAGAGGTATTAATGCTCTTCCGTAACGGTTGTTATAAGAAAAGTCCGAATATAAATTTCTGGCTCTGTCAAAAATATCTGATAAGTTAACCATATTGATTATTATACATTATATAATTCTTTTAAGTTATAATTATTTTATGAAAAAAATTTTATGTTTTCTAACAATATTTTTTATTTCAGTGGCAGTAATAGCATCCGAGGCTTATTCTGAAAGATTTGTTGCAAGCTTCAGCGCTTGCGAGCCTTATACAGAGCGTACAAGTATAGATTCAGGAAACGGAGAGCAAGTTCCTTTAACAAAATTAGTACAGGGTGTGGTTGATCATAAATGTGTTTATAAACAGGTTATTCTTCGTCCAACAGTAAAAGATATTACGGTTTGTCAGTTTACCAAGCCAATGTTGGAAGAAATTTCTAATGCTATGAAGGAAGAGAATGGACAAACTTATAATATTGATTTTGATACCGGAAAAGAAATTGTAAAATTGTATGGCTTAACAAAAAGTCAAATAATATGGACACAGTACCTGAATGCTCCTGCCGTCTGTAAAAGAGAGATTATCGAAAGATAGTTTATGTAAAGTTATGTAACTGATTTGTTACAAAAAAATGATACTTAATCAATTTTTTATTAAATAAATACTTTATAAAAGAGTGTAAGGTTTGGTAGTATGACTCTTAATATAAATGGTAATAATTACAATTATTCAATAAATGCACTATCTCGGATACAGCATCCTTTATTTAGTGGGGTGACAAGACCTGATGCAGGCGCAAGAGATTCTTTCGTTGGTGTATCAGAGTTAAGCCCATACCTATCTAAAATGGCAATAATGAATATGGTAGCAATTAACCCGCAGGTGACAAAGATATTACAATCTAATGGGCTTAAACCTGAAATTAATATAGAAGAATTACAAAAGTTGGCAGATGGTCATTTAAAACAGACAAAAAATATAACAGCAGGAATTATTGATAATCTTCCGGATAATATCCGCTCTCAGATAGATAGACAAGCTGTAATCCAAGGAGCAGTGTTTCACGATTTTGGGAAAGTACTAATTCCTAATAAAATTCTAAATAAGAAAACAAAATTAAATGATAAAGAAAAAGAAATAATGAATCTGCATTCTATTTTGGGATATGAACTATTAAAAACCCAAAATATATCACCAAAAGCCTTAGAGCTTGTAAAATATCACCATCAGAATGCTGAAAATACAGGTTATCCAATAAATAATGGTGATTTTAACTATGGTATTGAAACTGAAATTATAGCTTTGGCAGATAAATATTCGGCTTTAATCGAGAAACGTTCCTATAAACCGGCGATGAAGCCGCAAGAAGCACTAGATGTATTAAGGAATGATGCAAAAGATAGTATTATTTTAGATGCACTGGTTAAATATGTAGAGAACGGAACAAAATAAATAAACTTAAAATAGCTGAAATGTTTATTAATAAAATGGTGGGCGATACAAGGCTCGAACTTGTGACCCCTTGAATGTCGTTCAAGTGCGCTACCAACTGCGCCAATCGCCCTTGAATAAAATAATTATAATACAAAAAAGTATTTTTTCAAAAAACTTTTAATGTATAAGCTCTAAGCACATATCTTCAAAGACGTTTTGAACATTCATATTCAAATCCAGCTCTTTTTTTGCTTGTTCTACTTTTTCTATATCACGAATAATCTTTGTATTATTTGGATTTGATTTTAATAATACAAGCATGTAGTTTTGTATAGCTGATAAGATATTTTGAGGCTTATGTTCTTTGGAGAGGTTATATAAAGTTTCGGCGATATTGAATGCATCTTTTCTTTTAATTTGGTAATATTCAGTAAATACCCCTTCTATAATAGAGTAATCAACAGCAGGTCTCTCAAAAGACGGTACGAAGAAACATTGTGAGCGGCTTATAATTGTTTGTAGCAGATCTTCTTTATATCTTACGAGAAAAATAAATGTTACTTCCGATGTTGGTTCTTCGACAATTTTAAGTAGTGAATTTGCGGTTTCTTCCTGAAAATTTTTCTGATTAAGCCCACAAATGTTTCCGTCATCATCTCTGTCACAAAAAATATAAACTCTGTGAAAATCTGAGGATGTCATAAGCGCGGATTTAATTTCATTTGCTTGTTTAATTGATATTACTGTTTTAGAATCGTCATCAGATGGCTTGTTGTCAATTCTTGAAATATATTGAACAGCCGGATGTGTATTTTCTCTAATCCAGTTACAATTAATACATTGACAGTTATCGGATTTGTCACCGGTACAGTTTAATAGACGCGATATCTCACGGGCTAAAATACTTTGAGAATTGAAGTCATTCCCCCAAAATACTATACTTTGAGGAATTTTACGAGGTTCTGATAAAAGCATTTGATTAAAATATTTAGTCAGGAAAGGATATTTATCTGATAATAGCATTTTCTACCTCAAATTCTACGTCATAGGCTGTTCCGTTTTTTATCTTGAATTCTGCGTCAATTAATAATTGCTTAAATTTAACCATTTCTTTAAGAGAAGTATTTTTAAGTTTAATAAGTGTTTGTTTAACAGCAAATTCGTGCATTCCTACTTTTTTAGAAATATCAAAAGTGCTCATAGAATTTGCATTTAGCTTAATAGTTATCCACTTTCTTAGCATAGTTTGTATTGCGCTTAAAATTTCAAGCGGATGTTTTTTGTCTGTAAGTCTTCTAAACTCTAATAAGGCTTTATCTTTTTGGTTTTTCATAATGTAATCTGTAAGATTAAATAAGTCTTGATTAGAAATACAGTTCTCTCTAACCAATTTTTCATTAACCTTTTTTTCAGGATAAATAAGTAGTTTAAGTTTCTCCAGTTCTGAATCAATATCCCTTAGGTTGTTTCCAATTTGTTCAATTAGTGCAAGGCTCGCATCATTATCCAACGAAATATTTTTTTCTTTAGCAATAGACTTAATGCGGCTTGTTAATTCATTAACCTGATAGCTTTTTATCGCATCAAAAACTCTAACATCTGTTTTAGCGAGGATTTTAAAAAGTTTTCTTCTTGAATCCGGTTTTTTCCCCTCTCCTCGAGGTAGTTTCCATACAAATACGATATCTACAAGTTCAGAAGATTCATTTATAAGCGTTTCAATTTCTGCCAGCTGTTTATCGTCGAATGTACTTCCTTTTTCGCCGAAATATCCTTCGCAATTTATTAATATGAGTAAATTCCCAAACATCATAGGTTGTGTTCTTAATAATTGCGTTAATTCAATGAAATCGGGGTTTGAATATACACGATAATTCATCGCAGCAAAGTTTTTATCTAACTTTGTCTTAAAAAAGCCAATAGCTTTTTCGATATCGTAATCTTCTTCCCCATAAAAAAAATGAACCGTCATATAAGAATTTTAACATAAAAATGCAAAAAAAATCGTGAATAAGAAATCTTGATATAACTGGTGTTTAGACGTTAAATGTAAATTTTTGTAAAAAGTTTATCAAAAACGTTAAAGAAAATCTGAAAATTAGCCGATATATATTATATATACAATTGTATGTCGAGGTGTGTATCATGACAATCACAGCAGTAAACGGAATCTATGACTATGGAGCGACGTATCAGCGCCAGTTCTTTGGCAGCACGATTTCTGATAAAAAGCTGAATGATTTGATGAAGGAGTACCACATCCGTCAAACGGGTGATGCATATACTGACATCAAAGAGTTGTACAAAGCGATGTATGGGGATTATTCCCAACAAGCGCAATCAGAAATTACGCGTCAGGAGTCTGGTACAAAACAAACTCAATATCCTTGGGAAAGTGTCATGGCTAAAATAGGTTTGGCAGCATCTGGGGATTTGGAGAAAGATCGAGCTTCATTTGATTCGGCTCTAAGACAGCTGACAAATATTGCACAAGGTGAGCAACAAGCATACCTAGCACAGTTACAATATGAAGGAAGAACAGCTTTTGCTGCAAATGTTCCTAAAGAGTCTGCACCTCAGACAGTCAGTGCGTACGATATTATGGCAGAGGTTAACAGAGCATTTATTAATTACTAGCTAAAGTATGAAAAGCCCCCCTTTCTGGGGGCTTTTTATTTTATATATATTGCTAATATAAAAGAAATTTTAATTTAAACGCTTAATTCTTGAAACAAATTTATTTTTTCAAGTTCTGTTGTTTCGTAGTCAAATTTGTGAGTAAGAGTTTCAAATGTTTTTTTTACTTTTGGTGAAGTTATTTCCATTTTTACTTTAGTTGGCAATGTCTCAAGTTGTTTAAAGCCTAAATTTTCATATTTACTTATTGTATCATATGGACCATTTGTAATTGCTTCAAGTTTAATTTTTTTGCCATTGATTTTTAGAAAATCTAAAAACATTTGATAAAATAAGGTCTGTCCGGCAAACTTGACTTTTTTCCCATATTCTACAGGCCAAGTACATATGCAATCAAGTTCTGTAATTTTATCTTTTAAAAATGTTATAATACCGCAAGGGGTATTATTTTTAACACTGAGATACGTTGTATTTTTCGGATAAGTTGCGTTATCTATAGCATATTCAAGCATTTCTTGCCATCTTGAGTATTCCTGTTCTCGTAAATTAGGCATTAATTTTTTCATATTAATCTTTTCGGGTAATTCTTTCAGATAATTTAAATCTTGTTTATCAACGACTTTATATATTTTTAAGTTATTGCAATTAGCAATATGGTATGCTCCAAAGTTGGTGTTTTGTTTTGTATTTATATTCATATAAACCTTCCTGTATTATAAAACCAACTAAAAATTATTATTGCTATTTTTTTAAGATATGTTTCTAAAAATGCGTTAGTTTAAAAGGAATTTCTTTTTAATACGATCTTTAGCAGATTGAACAGCATCATATTCGTTGTAAAAAACATTATTTTCACCAAGCTGAGAGAGGATATTTAAGTCCTTTAATTGATTAAGTACATCTTCATTTTTTACAATCATCATAACTTTAATTTTTTGGTCTTGTAGTCTTATAATGATATCTTCAAGAGCAAAGATTGCAGAAATATCAAGTAAAGATGCGGATTCATAGTTAATGATTAAAAATTTTGTTCCCAGTTGTTCTTCAAATTGAGAAATAAGCTGAGTTGCAGAGCCGAAGAAAAATTGCCCGTCAATATGTACAACTCTGATTTGGTAGTTATAGGCTTTAAATAATTGTTTTTCAAGCTCATTTATTTCTTCATCCTGAATGGTTTTAACTCCAAGAGAAGTTTTATCGGCAACTCTTTTAGCATAAAGCAATGCTGCCAGAGTTATTCCCGCACCAACAGCAAAAATGAGGTTGTAAAATACGGTTAATAAAAATACAACTAATAGAACGTATAAATCGTCTTTTGGTGCGTATTTAATAACTTTTAAAAGTTTAGTATCAATAATGTCATATCCGATTTTAATTAAAATTCCTGCAAGAACAGCAAGCGGAATTTGTTTAGCAAAGTCAGAAAACAGAATTAAAACACACAATAAAATAATCGGGTTAATAACAGTTACAAGTCTGGAGGTAGCTCCTGCATTAATAGCGGCTGCACTACGCATAGTCGCGGCAGAACCATATAGCGAACCTGTTATTCCGCAAAAAAAGTTTCCGATTCCTTGAGATATTAAAATTCTTTTAGAAGGTGTTTTTGTTTTTGTGAGTGAATCAACAACTAGTCCGGTTAAAAGACTTTCTGATGATGAGATTACAGCAAGGACAAGTGCGTATGGAATACAATCAAGTATTATTTGAGGGTTTAAGTTAGGTATAACAAGCTTAGGTAATGAAAACGAGATTTCAGAAATTCTATCAACATTAAATCCGAGTTTAACAGAAATAATAGTCCCAATAACCAAAGCAATAATTTGAGCAGGGAAAACTCTATTTATTTTTTTAGGGGTAAAAAATACAATGATAAGAGTTAATATACCAAGAATAAGTGCCTCATTGTTAATAGAGGTAGTAAAAAGCTTTTTGAAGCTTTCAATAGGGGATGGTGCAATTAATTGTCCTACAAGAGGATTAAGCTGCAAAAAAATAAGTAATACTCCGACCCCGTTCATAAATCCTGATATAACAGGATAAGGAACGTATTTCACAATGCTTGGGAATGGGGAAAGTCCAAGTATAATTTGAAATATTGAAGCAAGTATCATAACAAGAACAATCGTTTGTAAGTCAAGCGAGTTTGTTATGATAAGAGAAGTCAGAATTATAGTAACGGGACCGGTCGGCCCTGAAACAAGAACCCCGCCTAAAACCCCTGCAACCAAACATAAAATGATGGCACTCCATATACCGGCACTTGCGCCAAGACCTGTTGCTACACCGAAAGCAAGTGCCTGAGGTAGTGCAACAATTGAAGAAACAATTCCACCTAAAAAATCACCTCGTATTTGATTTAATATTTTCATTACTATTTATTTTACAATAAATATATAAAAATCTACTTCAAAGACTGTAAAGTTAGCTTAACAAAATTGAAAAGATTTTTATTCCAAGTTATTATAATATTAATGTGGGAGTATTCTGTAAATTTTGGAATAAAAGGTAAAAAATCATAAAATGGAAGGCAATTATTTTAATTTATTAGCATCAGACGTAAAACGTTTATGGAACGGTTTAGACAGCACACAAAAATTTGCAATGTTGGTGATAGTTGTAATAACCTTGGTAGCAGCATCATTTTTCTTGTCAAAAGCAATGGAGCCTGATTGGGCGGTATTATACTCTGATTTGAATGAGACAAACGCAGTTAGCGTAGTAGAAGGCTTAAAAAAGAACGGTTATCCATACAAGTTATCAGAAGATAAACGAACTATATTAGTTCCATCAAAAATAAGAGATGAATTACGTGTGTTTGTTGTAGAAAATGATATGATACAACGAGAGGATTCAGGGTTTGAGCTATTAGACGATATGCAGTTAGGTTCAACGGATTTTAAAAATAAATTAACTAAACAACGAATATATCAAGGTGAACTAACCAGAGCGATAGAAAAAATGCAAGGGATAAAGTACGCTAAAGTTCATCTTGCAGAGCCGGAACGTTCAATATTCCAAGATAGAGATGAAGCACCTTCCGCATCAGTAATGCTTGTGTTGGAGCCCGGGTACAGATTAAAAACCACACAGGTAAAAGCTATTAAAAATTTAGTTGCTTTCTCTGTTCCAAGATTAGTACCTGATAGGGTTTTTATAACGGACCAAAATGGTGCAAGTTTGTCTGATGAAGTTGCTAAAAATTCAACAGATATGGAGAGCTTTAAGGCAAATCTTGAAACCCAAACCGCCGGAAAGATTACTAAAGTTTTAGAAAAGATTGTCGGACCCGGAAATGTATCTGTTCAGGTTAATGCTGATATAGATTTTAATTCGGCAAAGGCAACAATAGAAAGTTATATTCCTGTAGGAAATACCAATCAGGGTGTAATGACAAGTTCTCAAACAGAAATAGAAACTTATGAAAATCCAAATCAGATTCCAGTTCAAAATGGTGTAACGGCAAATCCTAAAAATTTGAATTATTCTAAAGAAAAAAGTGCCGTAAATTATAGTGTCTCCAAAGAAATTAAACAAGTTGTATACGCTCCCGGAACAATAAAACGATTAACAATAGCAGTTGCAGTTAACAAAATTTTAACCGATGCAGAAAAGACAGAACTGCAAAATCTAGTTTTATCAGCATCTGGGGGAAATTATGACAGGGGTGACGTAATAACGATTTCCGGATTACAATTTGAAGGACTTGCTGCGGAAGAAAAGCGTCAAAGTGATATAAAAGCTAAGTATCAGAAGGAAGAAATTATTGAAACTGTTGTTGATAGTATATTGCCTTTAGTAATTTTATGTGTGCTTGGTATAATAGCCTTAGTAATGCTAAAAGGTATCCTTGATAAATTTGCAAAGGTAAAACTACCAACAGGGAGTCCGAGCGGCAGTACTG
>CALURS010000073.1 GCA_944323215.1 Candidatus Gastranaerophilales bacterium
CCACCCTGGCAATAACGTTGGTATTGGTAGTGATGATACTTTATACGCTTTAATTGATGGACAGGTTAAGTTTGAAACTCACAGACGTGACAGAAAACAGGTTAGCGTATATAGTGCTTAGTTTTTTGAACAAACAAGATAAAAAACACCGGTTAAAAAATTAACCGGTGTTTTTTATTGTTTATTTATTCATTTTTACTCATCCAACTTAATATAATTTGTTTCTTCCCATCTAAGATCTATATATTTAACTTTTTTATTAAGCATTTTAACTTGAGGCAAAAGTGAAGGGAGCCTAGCAATTCTATTCATTGTTGAAGATGACATTTTGCCAATCCTTATATTAACAGTCGGAATTTTTATATAAATATCATCAGGATTTTTGTAATCAATGTATTCGACTTTTTCGCCTGACAAATCTTCAACTGATTGAGCCAACGTTCTAAACATTCTTACTTTTGTTTCATCCCAAGAACGGTAATCGTCTTTAGTTCCGTAGGTTATAATCAACCAAGTTTTATAAGAAGGATCGAGCGGCATATACTCTCTACCTATAAGGGTACCATCAACAGAGAAAAAGGCTATTGGAGGTACATTTTCTTCAGGTGAGATTGTTAATATTGGGGTCCTTTCTATAATAATTATTTGAAGTCTTGCCGGGAACCAAAAACGTCTTATATAAACATCTTGTACAGGTTCAAGGTGCATTATACTTTCTTTCAAATGATCAGTTTTAACCAAAAAAATAGGTTCTCTGGGTACTTGATTACAACGCAGGGCTGACAGAATCTTATATGACGGGACGATTTTATTATTAATTATTTCTAATGACGGATTATCTACTTTATCAAACGCTGACGGACTCAAACGCCACTGAGGCAGCTTAACTATTAAATAACATAGCCCAATAATAAATAAAACAATCATTAACTTCAAAAATGAGCGCATTCTTTTAAGACGTTTTTTTTGGTATTTAACCTTTCTTTGCATTTGCGCTTGCTTTAAACGTCTTAATTGATTTTCTTTAGTAATTTGAAATTCATCATTTTCTTTAGACATTATTTATTCAAACCTGAGCTTTTCAAGATAAGTTCCACCAAGTTATCGAATGATATACCACAGGCGGCAGACTGAGCAGGCAAATCACTTGTATCGGTCATGCCCGGACTTGTATTAATTTCTAATACATATGGTACACCATCTGATATTAAAAAGTCTACTCTTGCAACACCACTGCAGCCACATGCTTCAAAAGCTTTGATAGTTATTTCTTTTACCTTTCTTGTCATCTCGGGGCTGATTTGAGCAGGTAAAATAAATTCAGTCATGCCTTTGGTGTATTTCGCCTCATAATCATACCATTCATTTTTAGGTCGAAATTCCAAAATTTCTGTCGCAAAGGTTTCGCCATCTCGTTCTAAGACTCCAACAGTTGCGCTTATTCCTTGTTTATATTCCTCTACAAGCACATCCGGATTATATTTCCTTGCATCTTCTACAGCCTCTATCAGTTCTGTTGCGTCATTTACCTTATGCATTCCAAAGCTTGAACCTTCAGAAACCGGCTTTACCATTAATGGGTAAGTCAATCCATTAACTGATGATAAAATATCTTCGTCACGTTTTATAAAAACCGAGTTTATAAGAGGAATACCTGCTGGTTTAAGTATTCTTTTGGTATATTCTTTATTCATACAAATAGCACTTGCCATAACACCACAACCTGAATATGGTATTTGCATTATTTCTAACAAACCTTGGATACAACCGTCTTCACCGTATTTCCCGTGGAGAGCGTTATAAGCAAAATCGTATCCTTTCAATATCTGAGCAATATTTGTATCTACGATAACCAATTGTGCATTCTCATAACCTAATCTTTTCAATGCTTCATAGCAATTTTTACCTGAACGCATAGAGACTTCACGTTCTGTTGACATTCCGCCACACAAAACTGCTATTTTTGACTTTTTTGATAGAGTATTTTGCATATTTCTTCCTCTCTTTTAGATTTTTCTCCCACAAAGATTACTTCCGGAGCTAACTCTATATCATAAATTTCTTTTACTTTATTATACATCTTTAACATCAATTCTAGGACATCAATACTAGAAGCTTCTCCTTTATTGATTATAAAATTGGCATGAGTATCCCATACTCTAACTTTACCGTCATCATACCCTTTAAAGCCGACCTTATCAAGAAGTCTGCCAGCACTGTCATTCGGTGGATTTTTAAAAACACACCCAGCATTTGGATTTGCCAGAGATGGTTGCATTTGTTTTCGCCTTGATAGATTTCTATCCATTAACTCTTTTATTTTTTCCGGGGATGCTTTTTTTAGTTCAAAATCTGCATCTATTAATACATAACGCCCACATTGTAATAGCGATTGTTTATAAGCAAAATTCATTTCCGACTTATAAATAGTTTTTACAACTTTATCCTCTCTATCAAACACTCTTGCTGAAACGAAACAATCAGAAGTAAATTGTCCATGCGCTGAAGCGTTCATATAGAGATTTCCACCAATACTACCGGGGAATGCAACAAAAAATTCAAAACCACTCAGAGATTCTTTTGCGGCTAATTGTGCCAAAAACGGTCCGGGAGTTCCACATTCGGCAGTAATTTTACATCCGTCGACTTTTACATTTTTCAAATTTCTCGTTGTTACTACATTACCTTTGACACCTTTAGAAGAAATCAATAAATCCGAGCCTGAGCCGATTATCAACATTGAACTATCTTGTTCCAATAACGCAATAAGCTCATCAGCAGATTTGGGGATAAATAAATTATCACATTTACCGCCGATTTTAAATGTAGTCAAACGTGCTAATTCAAAGCCTTCTTTTACTTCACACTCCACAGTAGCTCCTCTTTCATATTTTTTAATTCTTTACCAAGATTTGTTATTGTACCTGCACCCAAACCAACTACAATATCACCGGATTTAAGAGTTGGCAGCAATTGTTTAGCTACATCTGACATTGAACCGGAATAATACTGAGCATTATCAAAACCTTTTACAAACTCAGTTGAATTTATGCCTTCAATGCTATCTTCAGAAGCAGCATACACATCTGTAACGACAATTCTTGAAGCGTCACTAAATGCCAACTTAAACTCATTCCAAAAAGCTTTTAATCTTGTAAACCTATGAGGCTGAAAAACAGCTACAATATTTTTATCCGGATTTGCTGTTCTAAGAGCACTAAGAGCTGCTTTAATTTCAGTTGGGTGATGGGCATAATCATCATAAACTGTTAGACCCTCAAAATCTGCAACTTTTTGTAATCTTCTGCCCATACCTGTAAACTCTGAAAAATACGGTAATAAACTTTCTATATTTACACCTGCAGTATACAATGCAGCAACAACAGCCAAAGAATTATATATATTATGAATACCAGGTACTTGAAGTTTTATTTGACACAAAGGTTTTGATTTATAAAAAACATCAAACTTTGAAAAAGAATCACTAAATTCAATATTACACGCCATAAAATCTGCAGGATTTTTTATACCGAAAGTTATTGAATCAGATACATTAAGCGCTTTAACACCTTTGTCATCTATATTTAGTACTAATTTTGTATTCTTCAAATTACTAATATAATCTTTAAAAGTTTTAACAACAGAGTTAAACCCATCTTTATAAAAATCCAAGTGATCAGCTTCAAGATTATTAACCACCAAAATATCCGGCGAATATTTTACAATAGTGCCATCACTTTCATCAAGCTCTGCAACAAAGTAATTTTCTGAATCATAATGTGCATTTGTTGCCAATTCAGGCACAATGCCTCCAACAACAAAAGATGGTCTTAATCCTCCCTTGGAAAGCAAGTATGAAGCAAGACCGCTTGTAGTAGTTTTTCCATGAGTACCTGAAAAGCCGATAAAACAGCCTTTTATATGAGAAAGCTTTTCTAACATATCAGAGCGATGATAAACAGTCATACCTTCACGCTTTGCTTTAACAAGTTCAGGATTATTTGCTCTTATTGCGGAGCTAACTACTACTATAGAATCTGATGGTAAATTCTTTTCACTATGTCCGATATGAATATCTGCACCCATTTCTATTAATTTAGAAATATATTTGCTATCTGAAATATCAGAACCGGATACTTTGCAACCTTTTTCCAAAAGATACTTAGCCAACCCGCTCATTCCTATTCCGCCTACAGCTATAAAATGATAATTTTTATTCACTTTTTACCTCTTTAATATCAATAAATATTATAATATAAAGAAAACATTATCAACAGCAAATAAAAGTAAAATAAAAGTTTTTAAATAAAAATGAGCTTATTAAAATCTATATTCAAGTTCACCTTGGAAGCCAATACCTGTTCTGCCGACATTTCTTAATACCACTTGAACAAAAGCAGAGAATCTGTCAGTAATCTCCTTACTGATACCGAACCCGTATTGAAGATAGCCACGATTCATCCAGACATCAGGCAAATCAACACCTGCAGCAGTTCCGGAAACTCCGCCGACACAATTATAGACATAGGCAACAGTTGCAAAAATATTCCAAGTTTCTTCTTGCCAGATGAAGTTCACGCCAGGTGCAACATTCAAGCCATTAAGAGTTCCTGTAGTCATACCAATTTGACCATAATCTGACTTCCAATTTTGACCGCCAAAGAAGTTATAAGAAACAGTAGCTGATGGCTGAACGATGAATTTATTTTTAATTCTCCAGTTATAAGCACCCTTAACCGCGGTACCTGCGTAATAGTTGATATCTTGATCATTGGAACCGTGAAGACTCATTTCAACGTTATATAAACTAGCATAGCCTAAAACAGAGGTTATCCAATTTTTATTAAAGAATGTAGCCATAGCACCTATTTGTCCACCATTTTCATACGCACTTACGCCCTCAAAGGATTGATGAGCACCCGTATACCCCATATACAGAGTTGGAATCCAACTCCATCCTTTACCCAAATCAAAGGTACCCATATCAAGCCCTACCAGAGAACCATATGCACTGTTTTCTACTGCTAAATCTTCTGTCATTCTTAATGTTTCAAAGTTTCCATAAGATTTTACCCAGAATCCCGGATCGCGCCTTGTATATTCATACCCGGGCAACACCGCATCTACATCTTGTATTGCCAATTTATTTGCTATTGATGACTTCGTTAATGTTTGTGGGGACAGCATCATTCTATCAAACATTATGTCATTTACAACTAACTGATTCATCATTTGGGCTGTTGTTACAACTTGACCTCTAAATGCCTGCTTATTATATCCCAATACATCTAACAAGTATGAACCGTCATTTGCATCTGACGCAATAAGTTGATATCTGTTTACCGGCGTTAGAACTTCATCCGCTGTTGTTGTAAACTTTACATTATCACCTAAATTTTCTGTATCAAATATTTTTCCTAAATTAACTGTTTGGCTATTCGCCGTAATGTTTGGATTACTTTTTATCAAATTCCAATCTGAAATATTAATTACTGCTTCTTTTGAATTATCTGATGCTATTATGCTAGCAAAATCAAATGTATCAGTAGTATATGTTCCATTAATAGAATCTTCATAAATATCTATTGTAAAATCTGAGCGACCATTTACATTATCAATAATCAACCCTCCAAGAGAATTTGCTTCCACAACACCATTTGCTGCAGCGATTGTGCCCGCGGATTTAACATCAATACTATTGTTTGCCCAAGCACTTCCAAGATTTATTTTTGAATATCTGTCTAACTCAACAGTTCCTGATTTTAGTATATCATTGGTATTTTCATACAAATTAAGAACCGTATTATTTAATGATAATGTTCCGCCTGACTGTTCTAACTTGTTAGTGCTTATATTTTCACCATTTCCAATTCCAACACTAGAATTTACAAGAGTAAGTTTACCATCATCTTTAACATTAATTTTTCCTGACCAATTGTCACTTTGTGTCGATAATCCTATTTTATCTAATTCAACATTACCTGACTCTATATTTAAAGTAGAACCGCTTGCTATTGATACATTTGTCGATGCTGCAACACTTGTTTTTCCACTTGTTGTAAATATAGAATTATCAGATAATTGGAAATTAGAGTTTCCCGAAGTTTGAAGTTCAGCGTTATGAGTCCCGCCATTTGCTATTGATAAAGTACCTTTATCTCCTAATACCAGTTTAGACTCATCTGTTATTGAACTTATTGCATCGTTAATTGTTAAAGATGCACCATTATTTATTTGTAGTGTACCACCAGTTTGGTTATATGTACCATTTTCGGTTTGATGGACAAAATTATCAGTCAGAGCAAACGAACCTGAATCCATTGTTATAGCACCTGACCAATCATCTGATGAATTTACATTTGCATCAAACGTAACATTTCCCCCTGATATATCTAATGTTGAACTGGAATCAACTACGGTTGTTACACCTTTGTTAACCACTAAACCTTCACCAAGCGACGTATTAGAGCCTAAAATTTTTAAAGTTCCTGACTCTGCTTCAAAATCACCAGCCTGTGTAACATTTTCTAAGATTAACGTGCCATCCGCAATAGAAATTTTACCTTCCCAGACATCAGTATCATCAACTGTTACGGTTGCTCCTTCATATATTCCCAAATCACCGTATATACCTAGTTCTGTTTCTGTAACTATTTCTCCACCAATTACTCCTAAGTTACTTCCTTCAGCTATTGTTATAGAATTTGAAGTACTATCTGTATTAATAGATATCGTATTTTCTTTACCATTATCAATTACTAATGACGAATTATTATTCATAGTAATTTCGGCAGATGTAATTGAACTGTCAGAATTTGATGTCAAACCTGAATTATCAAGAGCGATTTCTCCACCAGATACAGATGACCCGCTATTCAGGGTTAAATCACTACCCGTAATTGATAATTTACCACCTGTTTGATTAAAGGTTGAATCAGAAGAAGTTACTTTATTTGTATTTAAATTAAGGTTTCCGTCAGCTATTGAAACATTTCCAAGCCAACTATCATTTGTACCTATATTTACAACTGTATCTGTACCGCCTATTGATAAATCACCTGAAATATTTAATATAGAATCATCTGCAATTACTCCACCAATAAGATTTAACGCAGAACCATCTGAAATAGTTAATGATGAACTATTATCAGTAGTAATCGAACCTTGGTTTTGAGTATTATTGCTAATAGTCAAATTCCCGTTTGCTATATTTATAATACTATTATCAGTGATTGCACTACCTGAATTTAAAATCAAATCAGAAGTTAATTCTAAAGTTCCACCTGTTTGATTATAAGTACTGTCAGCGTTAGTATTTTTATCTTGTGAAATTACTAAATGTCCTGAAGATATTGTAACATCACCATTCCAGTTGTCTGCATTATCAATTTGAACATTTCCCCCTGCAACAATTAAACCTGAGCCCGAATTAATATCAAGATTTGTGCCGGATTCAATGCTACCTGCTGAAACTGTTAATTCAGAGCCATTATTTATAACCAAATTTCCACCTGATATAATATCATTTGAATTATTCAAATTAAAATCGCCATCAACAGTTGTAGTTCCACCAGTTTGAGTTAACGAACCTATTTTGTCTTCTATTTCTGAAACCGTTAAATTTCCATCAATAATACTTACATTACCATTCCAAATATCATTACTATCTAAAGATAAACTTCCGCCATCAACAGAGATATTAGCATCTTTATTTATATTGATACTCGCCCCATCAGAAACAGTACCTTGCGAAATTGTCAATGTACCTTCTTGAACAGTTAAATTACCGCCTGAAATCAAATCGGAAGTATTATTGAGATTAAAGTCATCAACTATTACAGTCTTTCCACCAGTTTGAGTTAATATACCAGTTTTATTAGCCCCATCTAATATCAAATCACCATCTGTAACATCGACAAGTCCATTCCATACATCTCCGCCATTTACGGTTACACTTCCTCCATTAATTTGGATCTGTCCATCTTCACTTATTGTTAAATTGTTATTCGCTCCGATTGTTCCGGCACTTACTCCCAACTCACCATCTACAACTAAGCTTCCGCCACTTAAGTTATCTTCGCTTCTATTTAAATCAAAACCGCTTCCGCTTATTACTATCTCGCCGCCTGTTTGGGTTAATGTTCCTGTCTTTTCGGTATCTGCTATTGTTAATTTTCCACCATCTACCTGTACATGTCCTGCCCAATCCAATCCGCCGGTTCCGCTTCCGCTTTCTCCGCTGCTTCCTTCTGTTATTATATTTACTTCTGCATTATCTCTTATTACCAATGTTGCATCATCATATATTGTTCCCTTTGATACCGTTAACAATGCTTCGTTTATTCCGTCTCCGACGATTAATGTTCCATTTTGCACAAAATCGCCCGAATTGTTCATATCAAAACTTGTTCCTAATATGGTCGTTGTTCCGCCGGTTTGTTCAAATATTCCGTTCTCGTCTTTTACCATATTATCTAATGTCAAGTTCCCGTCACTTATTGTCAGCTTACCTTCCCATTTGTCCGTTAAGCCGTCTAATGTTAC
>CALURS010000074.1 GCA_944323215.1 Candidatus Gastranaerophilales bacterium
TCCAAAGAAAACACCTACGCCCTCAGCTCACTCACGCTGAACCCTTAATACAAAACTTCGTTTTGTTGGGGTTCTGCGTCCCCCTCACGCTTATTCCCTGCACTCAAAAAGCCGACAAAGGGACTTTCTTGTTCGTTCGCAATTAACGGGTCTTCGGTTTTTCTTTTCGCAAGCTTCGCAGGCTCCAAAGAAAACACCTACGCCCTCAGCTCACTCACGCTGAACCCTTAATACAAAACTTCGTTTTGTTGGGGTTCTGCATCCCCCTCACGCTTATTTTTTGTATTCAAAAAGCCGACAAAGGGACTTGAACCCTTGACCTACTCATTACGAATGAGTTGCTCTACCAACTGAGCTATGTCGGCTTATTAATATTCTATTTTTACAAGTCTATTATATCACAAGAAAAAATATTTTATTCATATCTTAAGGCATCAATCGGTTTAAGTAAAGATGCCTTATAAGCCGGATAATAACCGAACGCAATTCCTATAAGCCCTGAGAATCCCAGTGATAATATTATTGAAAACAATGAGATTACTATTGTCATATTTGAAAATATATCAACAGCCTTTGCCCCCACTATTCCAATTATGACACCTATAATTCCGCCTAAAATTGATAATATAAAGGATTCTATCAAAAATTGAAGTCTTATATCAGATGCTTTTGCACCAATAGCCATACGGATGCCTATTTCTTTGGTTCGTTCTGTAACCGATACGAGCATTATATTCATAATACCTATACCTCCAACAATTAAAGAAACTGATGCTATTGAGAAAAGAAGTACAGCAAAGGTTTGTGCTGAAGACTTTAATCTTTCTTGGAAATCAGCAGAATTTCTTATACTAAAATCATCTATCTGATTTTTAGTGATATGGTGTTTCATTCTCAGAATTTCAGTGATATCTTTTTCTGCCTGAGTCATATCATCAGCAGTAGCTGTTTTAACCAAAATCATTTTAACTGTTCCTGGAAAATCTGTTCCGAACACTTTTTTCTGTGCAGTTGTTATGGGGATAAAAATTAAGTCATCATTATCCATAGGACCTGATTGCCCCTTGGTTTTTAAAACTCCAACAACCTTAAATGGTGCTCCGCCAACTCTTATTACTTTATCAATAGGATCTAAGTCTCCAAAAAGCTCCTTGGCTACAGTTGCACCAAGAACAGTAACTTTTGCACTGTTCCTTATATCTTCTTTTATAAATTTCCTACCATAATCCAAATCATAACTTTTTATATAAAAATATGCTGAAGTTGTTCCGTAAACTGTTGTTGACCAGTTAGAGTTTCCATAGGTCAGCTGTTTAGTTTCAGAAGATACAGGAGCAACGGAAATTACGCCTGTAGCATTTTTTTGTATAGCTTCGGCATCTTTAAGTGTTAATGTCGGTCTTGAGCCTGAACCCATGCTAACACCTCCTGTTTTTGCAGCTGCCGAGCGTATCGTAAATATATTACTTCCCATTGCTTCCATATCTTGGGTTATTTTGGTTCTTGTTCCTGTACCAACAGCAAGCATTATTATTACTGCGCTAACACCAATAATTATGCCTAAACTCGTCAGACCTGAACGTAACTTATTCACTTTCAGTGATACTAATGCCATTTTTACGATTGATTTAAAATCTATCATAAGGTGACTCTCCTTGGCGTATTTGGTACATCTGAGATAATATTTCCGTCTTTAAATGTAACTATTCTTCTACAATATTCTGCTATATCATTCTCGTGTGTTACAAGGACAATTGTTTTATGTAGTTCTTCATTCAGTTTGACAAAAAAGTTCATAACTTCAATACTTGTTTTGGTATCCAAGTTTCCAGTAGGTTCGTCTGCTAAAATAAGTGGAGCGTCGTTTACTATGGCCCTGGCAATTGCGACTCTTTGCTGCTGACCACCTGACATTTGGTTTGGCATGTGTAGTTCTCTGTTTTCCAAACCAACTATCTTTAAAGCCTCCTTTGCCCGTTTGTGTCGTTCTGCTTCAGGTATTCCTTTGTATATCATTGGAAGTTCTACATTGTCTATTGCACTTGTTCTTGAGATTAAGTTAAAACCTTGAAATACAAAGCCTAATTTTAAGTTTCTGATAGTACTGAGTTCATCAGGTGTAAGCTTTAAAACATCAACACCATCAAGATAATATTCTCCTGAGGTTGGGGTATCTAAGGTTCCAAGCATATTCATAAACGTTGATTTTCCGGAGCCCGATGCGCCCATTATTGCTACAAACTCACCTTTATCAATGCTTAGAGATACATTGTTTAAAGCGTTTAGAGTTTCTTCTCCCATTTTATATGTTTTTATTGCATTTCTAACTTCTATTAGTGCCATTTAAAACATCCTTGGCGGTTTTGAATTATTAGACTTTTTAATTTTTGTACTGTCGCCGGTTGCTACCAAGTCGCCTTCTTTGATACCTGATTTGATTTCTGTATATGAATCATCACTTGCACCAGTTACTATTTCTTTTCGTACGAGTTTACCTTTCTCTGAAACCCAGACTCCTTGTTTTTCGTATCTTTGTGTATTTTCAGCAGGTGAGAATTTGAGTGCAAAGTTAGGAACTGCAAGTACATCTTTGCTTTCTGAAACTATTATTGATACGTTTGCTGTCATGCCTGGTTTTATCTTCAGTTCGCTGTTATCTACACTTACAATTACCGTGTATGTAACTACGTTTGAAGTATTTGTTGAGTCGATTCTTACTTGAGTAACTTCGCCGTAAAAGTCTTCGTTCGGGTATCCGTCAAGGACGTATTTTGCTTTTTGTCCTTCTTTTACCTTACCTATGTCAGCTTCTGATACGGCTACTTCTATTTGCATTTTTTCAATGTCTTGTGCAATAGTAAATAATTCGGGAGCGTTTAATGTTGCTGCTACAGGTTGTCCCATATCAATATCACGACTTATTATGATTCCGTCTACAGGTGCTGTGATTTTTGTATAACCCAAATTAACAAGGGAGCTGTTATATTCCGCTTCTGCTCTTTTTATTTGGTATTTCGCAGCTGCTACTTGCGCTAAAGATGCCTTGTAATCGCTTTCTGCCTGATCTACCTCAGATAATGGAACATATTGCTTCTGATACAGCTTTTTGTATCGGTCGTACATTTTTTTATCAAGCTCTAATTTCGCTTCACGCTCTAAAAGTGTTGCCTTTGCGTTGTATAGTGATGCTTGATTTTGGTCTACCGTTGCCTGAAACGTTCTTGGGTCTATTTCTGCAAGTAATTGACCTTTTTTTACTTGTGAATTGAAGTCTGCATATAATCCGCTTATTAATCCTGAAACCGTTGAACCTACACTAACCGTATTTACTGGGTTTATCGTTCCTGAGGCTTCTACTACTTGCGTTATATCTCGTCGCTTTGCCGGTTGCAATCGATATTCTTTATTAGGGTTGTTTTTGTTACTTATTATCAATCCTGATATTAGTACTATTAGTATTAGTGATAGTATTATTAATAGTTTTTTCTTCATTTATTCTTCCTTTACGCTTTCACAGTTAAGGTGATGCATACACATCTTTCTTTCTAAATCTGCTCTTGCTAAGTTATAGTTATATACAAGTTTTACATACTCGTTACAAGCATTGTTATAATTTAGTTTTGCATCTTGTAACTCGATAAAATCACTTATTCCGACTTCGTAACGACCTTCTGACAGTTCTAAGTTCTCTAGTGCTTGGCGAATTTTTACTGCCATTAGAGGTATTTGTTTTTCTAACTGAATTGTTCTTATATAAGCATCTTGTACCTGACAGAAAATATCCAATTTCAATGTGTTTATTTCGCTGTCTACATAGTCAACTTGGAGTTTTGCGTTATCTATTTCGTGCTTTATTTGTTTTATATTAAATGAAGTGTTCAGATTAACTCCTATTGAATAATTGTTATTTGAGTAGTTTTTGTTGTTAGAAAAAGAATAACCGAGTTGTCCTGTTAGTGATGGATAATATTGACGTTTAATGTACTTTAATTCTTCTTCCATCGCCTTTTTAGTGGCTTTTAAAGCTCTCAAATCGTGGCGGTGTTCATACGCGTATTGAATAGCTTCTTCAAATGTGTAAGGACATTTTTCAAATTTATAGGATCCGATTACATCTGTTTTCTCCACTGTTGATTTGAAGGCTACGTCAATATTTGCATCTGTTGAAAATTTCTCTGTATCGTTGTTTGTTAAAAAACTAGTCGGATAATAGTTATCAGGCAGGTTGAATGTTTCAGTATTTTCAATAGTATATTCAGGAGGGTTTAGGGCAGACATGTTATTGTTTAAGGTTACCCATGATGTTTGGTAATCTGTTTCCGCCTCAAGTAGTGATATTCTTGCTTGAGCTAGGTTATATTCCGAGTTTACTATATCTACTTTAGACCGAATGCCTTCTTCAAAAAATGCTTTTGTACGGTTATAATCCCTTAAGTTTATTTGTACATTCGCTTTTTCTACATCGACATAAGCTTTTGATGCCAGTACTCCGTAATAAGAAGACTGAATTGCAAATGATACATCGTGCATTGTATCTTCGTATTGAAGTTGGGCTACTATTTTATTAAACTTGTACATTCTAATATAAGAACTTGTTTTTCCAAAGTCATATATCAGCTGCTGTAATGTTGCCTGCACAGACGGGAAAGTCCTTGTTGTTCCTCCTACGTTTGAATTATCAGAACCTGATAATCCCACTCCTGCTGATATCGTAGGTGTGTATAAAGATTTGGCGATACTAACATTATTCTTTGCTATTAAGTAATTTAAATAGGCTCGCCTTACAATTCCTCTGTTATGTAAGCCGATATCTATACAATTTTCAAGAGTTAGTGTGTCATTTTTTTGTATATCAATAGTTTCCCAGGTTATTGCAAATACCGGAGCTGATATTCCTATTATCATAAATAATAAAGCAATTAAACGCTTCAAAACAAACTACCTCTTCGGTCTATTTTACTCTTTTTTATTTTATCATAAATCATTTTACTGGGTGATTTTGTGTTATTATAATTTTACTATGAAAAAATATATTATTTTATTATTAATTTCGGTATTGGGTATAATTTTTACTCAGCTTTTAGGTGTATTACTGCTTTCTGCTAATTTGTCCAATACGGTTATGCTTATATCTGCGGTTATTTCATTACTACTCAAAATCGCTTTCTTTGGACTTGGCGTATATACTCTTGTTGCTACGTTCAAGCATAAAGGCGGATGGGGAATTACTACTTTTAAAACTTTAAACTGGATTTATGTTATTGTAGTCACATTAATCACTTTGATAGTTCTTACAAGTATTATTAATATTGCGATAAAAACTAAAAACTATTACAATACTTCCGCTCTTGAGGTTATTCCACCAAGTGCAATTCAGGCAAAAATTAATCCATTAATTGATTATAACGGTTTACCTAAAAATTTTATTCTTGGTCTAAGGTTTGGAAATATTGATTCTAATTTTATAAAAATGATGAACTACTCCCCCAAAAAGGAAGTTTGGGAAAAAATGGAAGATAAAGGTGCTTGGTTCTCTTTAGACAAATCTGTCTGCTTTGACAACAACAAGGATTGCAGAACTAAAGCTAAGGGGCTTTCTGCGCTTAGCAGACAAATTAATAATCCTATATTGCTAGTTGCACCTGTTATGATTGCAACTTATCACTTGGATGAAAAGCTGCCTGTATGCTCTGATGAAGGATTAAAACTTGTTCCAAAATCTGTTTATCTTGATGTTGTTAATTCTAAAATTATTGTTTTGTATAAAGGTACAAAAGCTCTTACAAAATGTAAATATCTTCAATTGTCAGGTCTGAATGCAAGAGATTTTGGGCTTGAATGGGCTAAAGTTTATAAAAAACAGAATATTTATTTCCCTTATCCGGATAATATTTCTAAAAGGTTGTATAAATTCAATGATGCAATTGTTGTAGGAAACTTTTGCAAAGATGCAAAACGTGAAACGAGATGTAATGTACTTTCACCTGTTGATGATAAATTGGTATTTAATATTACATCTTACCCGGCAAATATTGAGCTGAAATTATGGAAAAATAAACCTTTGTTCGGATTTAAAGATGCGGATTTCTTATTTGAAATCCGTTTTGTAGAATAAAATATCAGCTTTTCAAGTTTAAAATTAGCTTGGTTTGTGCTAGAATTTAGCCGTAATAAATTTTTTAGAGGAATAAAGATGGAAAAATATTATTGTACAACAGCGATAGACTATGTAAATGGTGCTCCTCATATCGGGCATGCATATGAAAAGATTTTAACAGATGTTATTAACAGACACTATTCGCAAAGGGCTGATTTGGCTTTTATGCTTACTGGTACAGATGAGCACGGAATTAAAATCCAAAAAACTTCTGCTGCTAACGGTATGACTCCAAAGGAACTTTGTGATATGAACGCTCAGAAATTTAAAGATGCGTGGAAAGCACTTGATATTGATTACACAAGGTTTATAAGAACAACAGATGAAAATCACGAAAAAGTTGTACAAAAAATATTTAAAAAGCTACTTGAAAAAGGAGATATTTATAAACATTCATATACAGGACTTTATTGCAGTGGATGTGAATGCTTCTTAAGCGAAAAAGATTTGACAGAAGATGGTCTTTGTCCAGATCACCTTAAAAAGCCGGAAGTTGTTGAAGAAGAAAACTATTTCTTTAAACTTACTAAATACAAGGATGCAATAATTAAACATATAAAAACTAACCCGGATTTTATCGTTCCGTCTTTCAGAGCGAACGAGGTCTTAAATCAATTAGAAGACATTCAAGATATTTCCGTTTCAAGGGCAAAATCAAACGTAACTTGGGGTATCGATGTTTTGGATGATCCTGAGCAAGTTATCTATGTATGGATTGATGCACTGTCTAACTATATAACCGCAATTGGTTATGATGTTGATTCTCAATCTGAGGAGTTTAAAAAGCTTTGGCCGGTTGATGTTCATGTTATAGGTAAAGATATCCTTAAATTCCATAGCATATACTGGATTGCAATTTTAATGGCATTGGATTTACCTCTACCCAAACATATTTTTGCTCACGGATGGATTACTATTGATGAAGCTAAAATGTCTAAATCTTTAGGTAATGTTGTATCTCCTACATCCGTGCTTGAAACCTTCAATCTTGAATATCCTGATGCCTTTAGATACTACATGGTAACAGCTGCCCCTTGCGGAAAAGACGGCAACTATTCAGATGATGATTTTAAAGAAAAAGTTAATGCACACCTTGCAAACTCTATGGGAAATCTTTTAAACCGAACGCTGTCTATGCTTGTTAAGTATTTTGATGGCGAAGTTAAACAAGAGTTCAAACAAAACTCACCGCTTTTTGATAAGGCATTAGCGACAATAAAAGCTGTAGAACATAACTTTGATTACTTTGAAATACAAGAGGCTGCTCAAAAAATTATGGAATTAGTAGATGTTACTAATAAATATGTTACTGATAACGCACCTTGGACTCTGGCAAAGGAAGAAAAAATGCAAGAATGCGGAATCGTTCTAACTACTGTACTTGAAATTATGTGTGTAATATCATCGCTGATTTACCCTTATTGTCCAAATATTGCAAAGGCAATGGCTGAACAGTTATCTTATGATATTAATACTAAACTTGATAATATAACTTGCAATAATATCAAAGTTGGTAAATTAATTGAAAAAGAAAATATTAAACCGGTATTTTTAAGGGTTGATAGTGAGTTTGCAGATAAAAGTAAAAAATAATTAATTTGTATATTTTTAATAAAAGGCGGATGAAATTTTTCATCCGCCTTTATTTCTGTTACAAATTTTCAAAATTTAATTCTTTATAAGCAATTTTTTCACAAAAAAAAACTTATTAATATCATAGGGAATATTATTAATAAGGAGAGAATTATGCCTACAGAAGTAAGTTTAACTGTTGTAAATCCGGAATTGAAAAATAATTATAAAAAAGCTACGGTTCTAGTGGAAGATGAAACATTAATAAAAGCATTATTTCCAAACGGTAAAGTAACAGAGAATGAATTAGCAAGTATTCAAGAAGTTGCGAGAAAATCAGGGGATATGGGAGTCTTGGAGGCAAGTGATTTGAATCCGACTCAAAAATTGGCTTTAGCAAAAGTAAACGGTTATGACGAATATTACGATATTAAATTAAGTAAAGACGGAAAATATTATGAGGTAACCATAAAAGAAACAGGCATGTTTACACCGGATCCAAAGGCGTGTAATATAAAACGAGATTTTGGTTTAAAAGAAAACGTTTTACTTAACAATAATATGAATTACATGATAGATAATGCTGAACCTGGTTCAAGTGCGGATGGTAGAAATACGGATTATGACCAAGTAAAGTTTCCGGCCGGAACTGTTATCAAACTTCCTGTTGATGAAACAAGTTTTGAGGCGGGAACTTCGGGTTTTTGGCGTAGAATTTTTAGTTAATGATTAAATAAAAATACTGCTTCGCATTATTGGGGTTCTCCTCCCGAATGTACGTTGATTGT
>CALURS010000075.1 GCA_944323215.1 Candidatus Gastranaerophilales bacterium
GTATAGTTCAACAGCTGGCGGATATACTGAAAGCTATTCCAATGCGTTTTCTGATAAACATCAGTTTCCTGCTGCTGCAAAACCTTTTCTGGTTGCAAAGCCTGATATGCAAGTGTTTGTACCAATGACAAAAGAAGAAGATGCAAGATATTTTTATACATCTATTCCTGATTCATACGATATGGAATCGCCATATTATAGATGGAAACGTTCCTGGACATTAGATGAGTTTGAAACAGATATAAATATGAACTTAAAAACGCTTTCTGCTACGGGATTTATAATTCCGCCACCTGAGAATGATTTTATTTCCGGGGTTAAAGATATTAAAGTCCTAAAACGCGGAGAGTCAGGTAAGATAATGGTTCTTGAAATAGTAACAGATAAAGGAAATTATCTGGTAAAAAAAGAGCTGATTATTCGCAGATTATTTATAAACCACGGAAAGGCACTTCCAAGTGCGAATTTCGTTCTTGATATATCAAGAGATGAAAATGGAAATATAACAGAAATAATTGCGCAAGGCGGTGGGTACGGGCATGGCGTTGGTATGAGCCAGTATGGTGCGGGATTTATGGGTAGTAGACTTCATAAGTCTTATAAAGAGATTCTTAAGCATTACTATTCAGGTATTGTTATTGGCACAAATCCGGTTATCATTAGTAATAAGCCTGTTCAGCAAAAATTTTATTCTGATACCAAAAAAGGTGTAATTTTGATTGAAAATCTAAACGGTGCAAAGATACTTCCTGTAAGAGTAAATGGTTTATTACTTGAAATTAATATTGAAGGCGGCTTCTTACAAAAGAATTTTGAATATGACATATCTAAATACTTACAAAAAGGAGAAAACGAAGTTATATACTACCCACATACTATTGGCAAACAAGTAAAAGTTCTAATCGATTTGGATAGGGAAAAGGATTCAGATGGCAGATAGTAAACCAGAAACAAATGGTATATTAAGAGCTGCGTGGTTAATTGCGGTTCTAACAATATTGTCAAAGTTTATCGGTTTTCTCCGAGACATGGTTCTTGCTGGTCATTATGGTGCATCAACTGTTTCAGATGCGTACTTTTATGCTAATCAAATTCCATCTCTTGCTATAATTCTTTTAGGCGGTGTTGGCGGTCCTTTCCATAGTGCGACTGTTTCTGTGTTCTCCAAAATGATTCCAAATTTGAATCTGAAACCGCAAAATGATGTAAATAAACTGTATTCAACATTTTTTACAGGTACGTTTATTTTGTTTGGTTTAGCTTCTGTTTTATGTTTTATTTTTGCTCCGCAAATAATGAATTTTATTATTTCTAATGGAAGTCCTGAGCTGATTTCATTGTCTGTTCAGCATTTTAAAATAATGTCACCTGTCATTCTTTTTGGCGGAATAATAGGTATATATTACGGTTTGCTTGTTTGTTATAAGCAATTTACTCTGCCTAATATTTCACCTATAGTTTTGAGCCTTGTAATTATTGTGGCTGTTTTACTATGTGGTAATGACCCAAATGGTTTGGTACTTGCTTGGGCAACAACTATTGGTGGACTTTTACAGCTTGTAGTTCAATACCCAAAATTAAGACAAATCGGATTTAGGGTTAAGCCTAACTTTGAATTCTTTAATAATCCCCAATTTAAAACACTTTGTGAACTCTTGTTCCCAGCCGTTTTAAGCTCAACAATCGGTCAAATTAATATTTATATCGATATGTTTTTTGCTTCATCACTAAGAGAAGGTGCTTGGACAGCAGTTGTTTATGCAAACAGAATTTTTCAGTTTCCTGTAGGCATATTAGTTACAGCTTTCTTGGTCCCTCTATTTCCTCTTTTCTCAAGGTATGTTGCTGATAATGACTTTGATGGTATAAGAAGATATTTTAATAAGGGCGTAGGTGTTCTGTTCTTTATGTCTATTCCGATTATTATTTGTATTTTATTACTTGGAAAGGATGCTATAAGTCTTGTTTTTGAACGTGGGGCTTTTGATGAGAATGCTGTTTGGATGGTTACAGAGGCCTTATGGTTCTTATCTGTTTCTATAATACCTTATGTGTTTAGAGATTCTATTACAAGAATTTATTATTCGTTTAATGATTCTAAAACACCTTTTATTGTAGCTGCTTGTGCAATATTGCTTAAGTATATTTTAAATGTTATTTTGATTTCTAAACTTCATATGGGAATCGCTGGTATTACATTATCTACTTCATTTATTACATTGTTTAATGCTGTTATCTTGGGATTGTTTATCTCCAAGAAGATAAAGTTGGAATATCGTTCTCTCATCGTAAATCTTTTTAAAATGCTTGTAGCAGGTGCTATAACCTTTATTCTTTGTATGTTATTTGCAAACCTATTAAATAATCTTCATTTTGGAAAATATGTTTTGGAATTCATTAAAATTATTTGTGTAACTTCTCTGTGCTTTGCTGCTTATTCAGTGTTTAGTATTTTATTTAAAATGGATTATGCACTTGAATTGTACGATAGATTTGCCTCTAAAATACTTAAAAGAAAATAAAAATTTAGTGGATAAATGGATTTTTTCTATAAATTTCGTGTAAGCTTGTTTCTTCATCCTCTAAAGTGAATTTCCCGTCTGCTTCGCCTTGTGAGTCACACATTTGGGTAAACGTTGCATATTCTTCTTTTGAAAGAAATTTGTCTTTGTTTTTGTCAAGAGATTTAAAACATTTTTCTGCCAAATAGTTCAGACGCTTGCTTATCAAATTTCTTTCATCGTTTGGTGCACTGTATCTGTCTTTATGTATTTCATAATATAGATTTAAAATCCCTTGTTGATATTCTTGTATTTCAACTTTGCCATCTTTATTACTGTCAAAAAATTCCAGCATTTTCCCTGAATACTCTAAATACGCTTGCTGTTTATCTTCAACTGAAATTTTTTTTGAATCAAAAAGTATGATTTCTTTTTTTACATTATAAGGATATTTTTGTTTAGCAATGTTTATTCTAGTGTTAAAAGCTTTTTGTATGGTGTTATCTCTCTGCTTCATTAATTTTCTCCTTATATTCTCCTTATATTTAATAAAGTGTTTTATATTGTTATAATTTGCCTTTAATGTAAATTTTTATTAAATTTGTAACCTAGATTGTCGAATAAACAGAATAAGAGTAAAATATCTGTATGGACAAAAAAGAACTGCGAAATTATGCTAAAAATAAACGCAAAGGGTTAGATATAAGCCTAATAAGTAATCAAATAATAAAGCAAATAGAACGATTAGAAGTATATAATGATGCGCAAACGGTTATGATATTTTATCCCAAAAAGGGAGAACTTGATATGCGCGGGCTTGTAAATCAAAAAAAAAGATTTTGTTTACCACGGCTAAAAGAAGAAAAAATATGCCCTTGCCCTTGGTGCTTAGACGAAGAATTGGTGCTTTCTAAGTATAAGATCTATGAGCCTTTAACACCAGAATTGAGTATTTCAGAGATAGATTTAATTATATTACCCGGTTTGTGTGCCGATTATACTAAAAATAGGCTTGGTTATGGTAAGGGATGTTATGATAAGTTTTTAGAAAAGTGTTCTGCAAAAACAATTTTCCCTGTTCCGGATGAATTGTTGTTTGATAAAATACCGACTGATTTTTACGATAAAAAGGCTGATATAATAGTAACTCAATCAAGAATTATATTTTAATACTAAAGTTATAAAAATCTTATAAGTTACGGTAATGCAGAAAGTAAATAAAAATTGTTAAAATTTAGGTATGTTGACTTATACTACAGAAAAACATATTGTTTTTTGTCCTGATTTTCGTATCTTTTCTATAAGATGTGTTGAAGAAATATCAAAATATCTTAGTAATCAAAAAAAAGAAAATCAGTCTAAACAAGTAGTTATTGATATGTCCAAAGTACAATCTTTAACAGCAGAGTTTTTTGATTTGATAAAAGAAAATTCGCAAGAAATAGTTTTGATAAATACAAATGCAGAAATATTAGCTATATTAAACTTAACGGGATATGATAAAAAGTTAAAGTTGTTTGTAACAAGTATAGATATGGAAGAAGACAAGAGGGAGCTAAGAAATAGAAAATTTCGCATTGTGTGAAAAGTAAAATGTAGTATAATAAATGAGAAAGTTGGAGAAAAAGATGAGAACAATACATTTTACCAAAATGCAAGGGTGTGGAAATGATTTTGTAATATTGGATTATCCTGAATATCGTAAGTCCGGAATATTTATGACAGAATTGGCACGAAAGTTGTGTGACAGACATTTTGGTGTAGGTGCGGACGGATTAATAATACCGGATTATAAAACGACTGAGGCAGATATAGGATGGTATTTTTATAATTCAGATGGCTCAACAGCCCAGATGTGTGGAAATGGTATGCGTTGTTTTGCCAAGTACTTGTATGATAAAAAAGTTACAGAAAAGCAAGAATTTACTGTCAAGACAGGAGCCGGAATTATAACTCCTAAAATATTACCTACAGGAGAGGTTCAGGTAAAAATGTCTATACCGATTTTAGAAGTTGAAAAAATTCCGTTTCTTGGAAATAAAGCTCTCAATTACGAGCTAAAGCTGAATGATACAACATTTGTAGGGAATGCTATATCCATGGGAAATCCTCATTTTGTAATTTTTATTGAGGGGAATACAATGGATTATGCAAAAAAATACGGACCGCTAATAGAATTAAATAAAATGTTTCCGGAAAAAACAAATGTAGAGTTTGTAAAGCAAATTTCAAGAACAGAGTTAGAATTAAGTGTTTGGGAACGCGGTTGTGGTATAACGTTAGCTTGTGGAACAGGTGCGTGTGCAACAGTTGTAGCCGGAATATTAAATAATTTTACGGAAAGTAAAGTTTTAGTAAATCTTCCCGGAGGGGCGGTAACAATTGAATGGCAAGGGAAAGAGGATGATTGCAATTATCCGGTATACCTTACAGGCGCTGCTGATTATACTTTTGAAGGTGATTTTATATTGTAATTTTTATGTTTATGTTAAAATCTATTTATAAGGAGAAATATAAATATGAAAAATTATGAATTGTTGACTATTTTAAAACCCAATCTTGATACAGAAGAAGTAGATAAGGTTGTAGAAAAATTAAATTCAGATATCGCAGCAATGGGCGGTTCTGTTCTTTCATCTGATAAAATCGGACGTAAAAAATTGGCTTTTGACGTTCAAAGTTTCAGAGATGGTTTCTTTGTAAATACTGTATTTTCTTTGCCTTCTGATAAGGTTGCAGAATTTACAAGAAACTTAAGATTAAATGAAAATATTATAAGAATTATGTTCTTAGAAGCATCAAAGAAAGTACAGGCTGTATAATGTCATTAGCAAAAGCGGTAGTTACAGGTACAATAGTAAGAACTCCGGAGGAACGTTTTACTCAAAATAATGTTTCTGTGTCTTCTTTTGTTGTATCTGTAGAAGATAGAAATTCGGAACCGATTCTATTAAGAGTAATTTCAAAACGTCAGTCTCAACAAGAAGTTCTTTCTACTCTTTCTAAAGCAGATAGAGTTCTTGTTGAGGGTGCACTTCAAATTGTGAGTGTAAAAGATGAGCGTGGCAATGATAGAAAGGTTTTTGAATTAGATGCTAATACAATTGAAAAAATAGGTGGAGCTTCTGCCGTTTCAAAGGCTGCTGTTGAGTCTGATGAACCTATTGTTAAGTACTCTGATTCTGAAGAAATTGATGATGTAAATGAATTAATAAATGAGGAAGAAATTCCTTTTTAATGTAGTATAATTATAAGGCTAGAAAGGCAAATTAATAACAATGGCAAAACAAGATTTACAAGACAAGAAAAAACGTAAAACCTGCTCTTTTTGTGCAGAACACGTTGATTCTATTGATTACAAAGATGCGTCTAAATTAAAACGCTATTTAACAGAGGCCGGTAAAATTATTCCAAGACGAGTTACAGGTAACTGTGCTAAGCATCAAAGAATGATTACAAAAGCTATCAAGCGTGCACGTGAAGCATCTATTATTGGTTATGTTTTTGATTTATTATAAAAAAAATATAAGTGGATAAATCTCTTTGCGGATTTATCCGCTTTATTTTATGGTATCATCTAAATAAAAGGATAAAAAAATGGATAACAAAGTTGATAACAAAATTACTATCAGATCTGACAGAAAAGATGATTATACTTTTCAGTACAAAGGCGAAGATGTTGTTTTAAAAGCAGGCAGCATTTTGAGTATAGCAGACGGTCTACACGAGGTTGTGCTTCCAACATGTGTAATGAAGGTTTTTAATAATCTAATTGTTATTAAAGATGACGTAAAATAAATTAATTAAAAAAAAGCGGCTTTTACAAAGCCGCTTTTTTTTATGAGAAAAATATTATAATTTGTCAACATCATTATCTTCTTTTTCAATATCGACATTTTTTTCATTAGTTGTTTCATCTATTACATCAGAATCAATTTCGTCCTCATCTTCAAGTTTCGGAATACGTGCGCCTTCATTAAAGTTTTGTTTGAATACGTCATTTAAGTAATATTTTTCAATTTCCGGAGTGTTAACTTCAAAGACATAGGCTTTAGCTGGTGCAAGAATTGCTCTGATTTCATCGTTAGCAACTTGAATAGTACTTTTTTCACCATATTCAGGAGCCAAGTTTGTTAGTTTATCATGTTCCTTTAGACCTGGAACATAAACTTTTACAGAGATAGGACGGTTAACGTTCTTGTTAGCAAGTACAACCAAAGTTTTACCGTTTAGATGTCTGGCAAAAGGAATTACCCAATCACCTTTATCGCCTTCTTTATCAAGTTCAATGAAGCTGCCTTTTGTAATAATATCATCATATTTTTTACGCATTTCATTTGTTTCCTTCATGACTCTTCCGATATCATGATATTTGCCAACTGAAGGTCCAGAGAAATTAAATAAGTCTAATTTATTTTTATGAACTTTATTTATATAACTGTCAGTTTGAGTTTCAATGTCTTCTTTGTTCGCATACGGATAGTCATAAGCATCACCATATTGGAACCCATCAACATAGTATGGATTAGTCATTGGTATGGTTGATTGAATAATGGTTGATAAATCACAGAAAACTTCGCCACCTCTAACCATTGCGGACATATCATCATGTGTGGTAAAAGATCCAATCAGAGATTTTCCTGCAAGTTCTTTTAATCCATCACCTTCATAATCTCTTTCTGTTAAGTCGAGATTCATAGTAATATAATCCATAAATTCACTTGCTTTCATTTCATGGAACATGTGGTATTGACCATAGTAGCAATCAAAACCAGCTCTTAATGAGTCGATAGGTCTGTCGTGCATCATATTAAGCTGAGGAGAAGCACATTCATAAGTATAGGTTTCCGCTAGCCAAGCAAATTCAGGGTCTTTTTCTCTTGAGTATTTAATTAATATATCCCAGAATTCTGTAGGCTTAGCTCGTGCAACATCCGCTCTAATACCGTCAACACCAAGCTCTATACAGTTATCGACAAGTTGTTTATGCATTTCAAGTAATTTTGGATTAAGTTCACGTTTTGTTGCATCGTGCCAAGGTTCAAACATTCTAATATCAACCCAACCTTGAGGACACTTATCTTCACCGTGTCTGCCTCGAGCCATTAATTCCGGTTCATTATTGCTCATGTCAAGAGAGCCACAGCTAGGTAGGTCTAGCATTACACTGATACCTCTTTTATGACATTCATCAATAAACGCTTTCATTTGTTCTTTGGGTGAGCGTGCATCGTTAAAATCAACAAGAACCGGATCAATTGCGATATCCCCGTTATCTTCTATTATTTTTAAAGGAGCATAAACCGATCCTGCTGTTCCCATTGCGTGATTTTTTCCAGGTGGATGAATAGGAAGTATATGTAAGGTATTAATTCCTAAATCCTTAATTTCATCAAGTCTGTCAATACAGCTTAAGAATGTTCCAGGCTTTTCTCCTAATGATGGGTTAATACGTCTGTCACCATTTAAGTCTTTTGCTCCAAGAATTCTTGGTATTATTGCCATTATTATAGCGTTATTATTATGTATCATTGTTCGCAAATTATTTTTATATTCTGATTCAATAGTTTGTTTTTCCTTTACAGCATTAACTTTATTGACTGTAACCGAATTTATCTTTGCTTGATTATCCATATAATTTTCAAACGGATTAGCTTTAGTTTGCTCAGCTTGTGTTTGTGTTTGTTCACTTTGGGCAGACTTAAAGGTCTTTTGAAATTTTGGAAGAACTACATTATAAATAGAATTAATTTGCATTTGCTGCCTCCATTTCAATTTTTTGAGCTTTTGCCTTAGCTTCTCTTTGGGCTATTTTATTTTGTCGTCTTTGTTCACGTTCTTCTTTTTTTATTTTTGCTATTCTGTCTTTTTCAAGAGGAATAGTTGAATCTTTTTTCCCAAAGAAGAATTGTGAAAGAATTGACAAAC
>CALURS010000076.1 GCA_944323215.1 Candidatus Gastranaerophilales bacterium
TCAATTGCATCAGAAGACAACTTTGAAATGGACGTCAAGGCTTATGATGACGCACAGGAATTATTGTTAGCCGACCCGATCCACGAAGTTAAAGAAGAAACCGGCTGGACACCTGAAAAGGATTCAATCGGATATTCTAAAGAAGAAACCGCAGAAAGAGAACAAAAACTCGAAGTCTAGGGGGGGGGGGTAAATGTATCGGGTTTGATAGTAATACTACAAGCTTGATATCAATACAAAGAATAATTCCCTAAACCAAGTCAGCTTTTGCCCCCCTTGCGGGGGAAATGGTGCGGAGCACCAAAGGGGGGGCATGGGAGGGGTAAAACAAAACAAATGGAGAACAACGTGCCGAAAGTATCAGTAATCATACCGGTTTATAATACAGAAAATTATCTCAGAAAATGCCTCGATAGCGTTTGTAACCAAACCTTAAAGGATATTGAGATAATTTGTATAAACGACTGCTCAACTGATAGCTCTTTAGAATTATTAAGAGGATATGCGTCTAAAGATAGTCGCATAAAGATAATAGATTTTAAAGAAAACAAAGGCGCAGCTGTTGCCAGAAACACTGGTATAGACGAAGCACAAGGAGAGTACCTAGGATTTATAGATTCAGATGACTATGTAGATATAAATTTTTATGAAAATCTTTATAAAAAAGCGTATGAAACAAGATCCGAAGTCATAAAAGGCTCCGACATGATTATTGTTCACACAGACGGGACAAAAGAAGTTGATAAACAAAATGAGCGAATAAAAAAGAATAAAATAAACTTTTGGTCACAATATACGACAGCCATTTATCAAAGAGAATTTATATTAAAAAATAATATTAGGTTTCCTATTGGTCTATTAGTAGGAGAGGATCCCGTTTTTGCGATAAAATGCGCTTTTTTATCCAATAAAATTGATATCATTAATAACGCACAATATTACTATATTCGCAGAGATGGTTCTTTGGATTCAGAAAATTGGGATGATAAAAAAATTGATTCTTATATAAAATACATTGAAATAATTACAGATTTTGCTTCTGGCTTTAAATTAAATTATAGTGACTATAAGCATTTTACAGGCTGGATATTACATTCTATTGAAACAACCCGATTGATAAAAGCATCAAATAATCAAAAGAATTATAAAATCTTAACAGAATTTTTTACCAAAATTAGACAAAAATTATTCAAATATCCTATTAAAATATTATTTGATGCCAATGTTTTATACATTTCTGAAAAAAGAGGAATATACTGGGTTTCTTATAATTTATTAAAAAAATTCTTAAACGATAAAAGATTTGAAGTGACATTATGGCTTGACAGAAATTTTGCGTGTATAAATCCAGACCCACTTTACAACGATTTAAGACCAGTTTTCTCAAATATACACCTTGGAAAGATAGCAAACTATAAAGTATTAGAAAATAAGCATTTTAACGCATCTGAATATGATGTTTACTTTAATCCTGCTATTAATGGTCAATTATCTGTAGGTTTAAAACCACAATCTTTTTATATGCTATATGATACAATTCCGATGATGGATAAAGATTGGTTTGCACCTGAGTACTCTAAAGAATTTAAGAATTTCTATGACAAATTAACAAAAGATACATATTGTTTTTGTGATTCTCAGAGCTGCAAAAATGACTTTATCAAATATTTTAAAAACTTAGATGAAGATAAAATGTCTGTGGCATTGATATCTACCGCTCTAAATTTATATCCACAAAGAGATAAGAAGAAATTAGATGTTATTCTAAAAAAATACAATGCACAGATTCCAGAGGGTAGCAAATATATACTCTACTTTGGAGCCCCCCATGATCCAAGGAAAAACGTATTATTTTCTATTAAGTGCTTTATTAATTTTATAAGGCAAAATGATATACAAGATTTATACTTTATATTGGGTGGCGCGAGGAAAGATATTTTATTAGAAATGCTAAAATCTTACGCCGGAAAAAATTACGAATCTTGTAAAAAGCACATCATCGTACTGGAATACGTTGACAAGGAAGATGTCAATATATTATATAGTAACTCACTTTTCTTTAGCTTTTTATCTTTATATGAAGGATTTGGTATGCCTCCGTTAGAAGCTATGCAGGCAGGAGTTCCAGTAATTTGTGCAAACAACTCTTCATTACCAGAAGTAGTTGGAGATGCAGCTATTATGGTTGATGCAGAAGATGAGGAAGAAATTATAGCAGCTTTTGCCAAATTTTATTTTAATGAAGAATTACGAAATGAATACATTAAAAGAGGACTAGCTCGAGCAAAGCTTTTTTCTTGGGAAAAAACATATGAAATCATTTCAAACAGAATAATAAATGTCTTAACAAACGATGAGAAATAACTAAGGAGATTATAATATGGTACAACAAAAAATTGCAATGATTACTGGAATTACAGGACAAGACGGGGGATATTTAGCAAAATTTTTACTAGAAAAAGAATACAAAGTAATTGGATTATATAGAAGAGGAGCTACTGACACTTTTTCAAAATTAAAGGAACACGGAATTTTTGAGAAAATAGAATTAGTAGACTTTGAATTACTGGAATTTTCTAATATTTGTAGGCTGCTAAAAAAATATCAACCAGATGAATTTTATAATCTTGCAGCACAATCATTTGTAGCTGCATCCTGGGAAGAACCAATATATACAGCCCAAGCTGATGGAATGGGTGTTTTGCACATATTAGAAGCTATTAGAGAATTTTCTCCAAAAACAAAGTTTTATCAAGCTTCAACATCTGAAATGTTTGGAAAAGTTCAAGAGATTCCTCAAAAAGAAACAACTCCACTTTATCCACGTTCACCATACGGGTGTGCAAAGCTTTTTGCTCACTGGATTACCACAAATTATAGGGAAAGTTTTGGAATATTTGCTTGTTCAGGAATTCTATTCAACCATGAAAGTCCAATGAGAGGAAAAGAATTTGTTACCAGAAAAATTACTGATCATTTTGCAAGACTGAATCTCGGCTTGACAGATAAGCCACTTGAACTTGGGAATTTAAATGCTAAAAGAGATTGGGGGTTTGCAGGAGATTATGTAGAAGGCATGTGGATGATGCTGCAACATAATGAACCTGATACATACGTCTTATCAACAGGAGAAACTCATCCAATAAGAGATTTTGCAACATTAGCAGGAAAACATGCCGGATTTGATATAGAATGGCAAGGAGAAGGTATTAACGAAATCGGAATAGACAAAAAAACTGGCAAAACCATTGTTGTTGTAAATCCTAAATTCTTTAGACCAGCTGAAGTTGAATTATTAGTTGGAGACCCTTCAAAAGCCGAGAAAGTGCTGGGGTGGAAAAGAAAAGTAACATATGAAAACCTCTGTAAAATGATGGTTGAAACTGATATTCACAGATATGAAAAACTTAACAAAAATATACCAGAATTGCTATTAGTCTAAGAGGATTACAATGCTGTTAAAAGAACACTTAACTAAAGCAATTTTAAAAAAGCGTGGATTTACAGATGCTGTATTAAAGAAAAATGAAGATATTATATCAAGCATAAAAGTTGAAAACAATAATACTGTACTTATTATTGAATCTTTTTTAAAGCATGGAGAAGTCTATCCCGCGTTAATACATTATTTATTAGAATTAGGCTATAATGTCCACCTATTCCGGTTAGAAGAACACCAAAAGAATGAATCACTTTGCCGAACAGATTTTGACAACAAACGTTTTAAAACATTTCAATTTCCTATTATGCCGGAATCTGATACATTCTTTGAACTTCTAAATTCATATAAATACATTTTTGTCACAACTCTTTTTACACATGATGGATATAACTTTGCTAATGCTTTAGAGAAAGGTTTCTTAAAAAAAAAAAAAAAAAAAAATACATTCTTTATTGATCATGATTTTTTATCCATAAACAACGGTCTTAGTAGTATTGAACAAAGATTGTTTGAGCAGGGAAAGCTTTTCACTTTAAGAGATGGAATCGAGATTTTGGGGCATAAAATACCTTTTATATCACCAACTTGGCTAGGTGAGTACTCGTATCCAGAAAAAAAAGGAAAGACTCATTTTATCTGTATTGGCGGCGGTTATCAGAAAAATTTGCGTAACTTTAAGTTGTTATTTAACAGCATAGACACTCTTATACAAAATGGCGAATCTAATTTCTGTATAACATTTATCGGAAATACTAGAGATATGTTAGCCGAATATCTTAATGAGGAAAATGAAAAATATATTAAAATTTACGGTTTTACGGATTTTCAAACATTGTACAAAAAATTAGAAGAATCGCACTTTTTAATATTTAATATTGATGAAACGTGTAAAGAATATAATAAATACCTAAAAAATGGTATTACAGGGCAATACTTGCTGAGTTTAGCTTTTGCAAAACCTGCAATAATACTTGAAGATTTAGCTAAGGCATATAAATTTGATAATTGTTCTATTATGTACAAAGAAAATTTAGTATCTGCACTAAAAAATGCAATACAACTTTCGCAAAAAGATTATAAAATATTACAATCAAAACTTGAAGAAAAAAATAATATTTTACAAATACAATCTATAGAAAATTTAGAAAATTATATACCAAGAAGGAGAATAAAATGAGAAAATGGGAAGCACAAATTATGTATAATTATGTTACTAGGCAACATCGAAATCGATATTGGTATGAAAGATTTGGATTCAAATTTTACTACTATTACTTAAAGATTAGAGAACTATTAAAGGGTAAAACTTCTATTCCGAATTTTGTTTATGAAACAAATACACCGTGTACATTGCGTTGTAAAGAATGCCATTCTTATATGCCTTTTTATTCAAAAGATATGCATTTCACTACTAATTTTGAGACTTTTAAAACAGAAATGGATAAATTGTTAAAAAGCGTTGACCTTATTATAAGCTTTAGGTTACAAGGCGGTGAGACTCTTTTAGTAAAAGATCTTCCCAAAATCGTTGAATATATTTGCAGTAAGAAACAAGTGCAACACGTACAAATAATTACAAACGGAACTGTTATTCCATCACAAGGACTCTTAAATGCAATGAAAAATCCGAAGCTTTTTTTATCAATGTCTGACTATAGTAACAACAGTGAACTTGAAGGCAAACTGAAATATAATGAGATAATAAAGCTTTGTAATCAGAACAATGTTCATTGCAAATATTGGATTAATGATTATGATGATTTTTGGTTTGCCAGACCTCAAATAGACGAAAAACGACATTACGACGCAAATATAGCATTGCAAAATAGAAAAGCATGCTATTGTCATTGTCACCCTAAGTCAACCTATTTTTCGCAAGGGATAATATATACCTGTCCAATATTAGTATATTTTAAGGCAATAAAACCAAACCTCTCTATTCCTGTTGACGAATATGTTGATATTATAAATACCCCTCAAAAAATCTTAGCTCAAAAGATTTCTGCTTTTGAAAATAAAAAAATATTTTTAATCTGTAGTAAATGTAATGCTTTAGAAATTGTCGATGAGAAATATGAGCCGGGAGTGCAGTTTGATAACACTCCTTCTCAAAATTTTTAATTTTCATACAAACTTTTATTAAAATAGGAGATATAACTAATGAAAATGGATCCAAGCTACATAAAAGACAAAATACACATGTCACAAAATAACGAGAAAGGTTTGAAGGCGCGAATAGAGTTTTTGCAATCTATTAAATATAATGAACAACTGCAATTTAAGATAAAGCAATATATTGATGATATTGAAAAATACCCAGACTTCAATTATGGAGAATTAAATTTTCTTTGTGATAAGTATGGTTCCGACAAAGGTTCAAACTTCAATATAGCAAATAACAAAATACACCCATACTCTTGGCTTCCGCACACATATACTAATATATATGAAACTTTATTCAGAAATATTCGTTATAATGTCAAATATGTCTTTGAATGTGGGATTGGTACAGATAATGAAGAATTTAAAAGTAATATGTCTTCTAGTGGAAAACCCGGAGCATCACTCCGGGTATGGCAAGACTATTTTATAAACGCAGATATATACGGTGCAGATATTGATAAATCCTGCTTATTTTCGGAAAATAAAATTAAAACTGGCTATATAGATCAAACATCTGCAACAGCAATAGAAGATTATTTTAAAGATTTTGATTTCAAATTTGATGTTATGATTGATGATGGTCTACATACAGGTGCGGCGGCATTGTGCCTGTTTAAAAATTCAATAAAATATCTTTCTGACACGGGAATTTATTGCATAGAAGATTTGTCTATTGAAGGGATAGAAGTGTTACAAGAATATTTTAGAGCTTGTGCAAACAAATTTGTTGTTAAATATGTAATAATGCAAACCCCAATATTGTTGAACAATAATATGATTATAATACGTAGAAATCCTCAAACCCTTGTAGCCGTAGATAGAGAGTAACCTCACTAATTAAATTTAGAAACAGATATAGAAAGGCTGCATAATGGATAAACTTATATCAATAATCATTCCGGTAAAAAATGGAACTAATTATTTAAAAGAAGCTATCGATGGAATAAAAAAGCAGGATATGAATGTCGAAATTATTGTAGTAGATGATGGTTCGACTGATAACACATTTGAACTTGCAAAAAGTTTAGGCTGTAACGTTATCAGAAACGCAAAATCAGAAGGTCCGGTTAAGGCTAAAAATAAGGCGCTTACTGTATCAAACGGACAATATATAATGTTTCATGACCACGATGATATTATGAATCCGGACAGCTTGAAAATTATGTATAATGAACTTGCAACAGATAGTACCATTTCTGCCGTAATGTCTATGGTTAAAGATTTTATCTCACCGGAACTTTCTGAAAGAGACAAACAAAAAACGATTATAAAACCTGAGCCTTATTATGGATTATTTACAGGTGCTGTTCTTATGAGAAAAGAAATTTTTGATACAATCGGTCATTTCGATGAATCAGTAACCGCTGGTGAAATTATAGACTGGCAGACTAAAATGGATAGAAACGGACTAAAAATCAAAAAACTGGATTTAGTCTCAACAAACCGGAGAATTCATTCATCTAATTTCGGTAAAACGCAGCAAAAAACAGAATTCAAAGATTACGCGACATTGTTAAGAGCTAAACTGGGGAGGAAGTAAAATGCCGGATTTAGTAAAAGAATATAATATAACATCTACATTTTTTGACAGATATTTTGAACAAAATGCCGTTAATCGCTATATGGTAGATTCTCTAAAATTTATGTGGTTTAAAATAGGAAAATTTGTCAATCCTACAAAGAAAAACGAAATTATTAAAATTTATATACAAGAAGAAATTAAAGATTTTTACGAAAACAACATTATAAAAATTCCACAATTAGAATTTAATATTACTACCAAATGTTCTTTAAAATGCAAGGATTGTTGTGCTTTAATACCTGACTTTAATCAGCAGGGACATATCGATTTATCTTTTCAAGACTTTAAAAATCAGCTAGATAAAATAACAGAAATTGCAAGTATTAGGCATTTGATTATTCTGGGTGGAGAACCTTTACTCAATAAAGATTTACCCGAAATTATTAATTATGCAGCTAAAAACAGTAGCATAGATTTAATAAGAATTACCACAAATGGAACTATTGTACCGACAAGAGAATTGCTAGATGTTATTAATCAAAATCCTAATCGAATTTATTTTTATCTAAGTAATTATTCAAATAATTCAAATCTTGATAAATTGTTGAAATATGAAGAAATAAAAAAGGTACTGCACGACAATCATATAAGATTCCAGATGGTAGATAGCTGGAACTGGTTAGAAGAAAAAGGAATGGCAGAAACACCTTTTTCAGAAGAAATAACAAAAATAAAAATGGACAAATGCTACAGAACAAAATGTAACCAAATTTTGAATGGTAAGTTTGGCATTTGCTCTAAAGCTCTTGGAGCAAATGAACTCAGAATTTCTAACTGTAAAGATATTATTGATATTACAAAATCTATAAATTTACGAGAGGATTTAATAAAATTTTTCAAACAAGAAATCATAGACTCATGCAGATATTGCATTATATCAGATAATACAGTCCAACCGGCGCTGCAATTATAATAAATTTAACTGCGAAATTTATGCCTTTGTTGTACAATTATCAAATGACAAAACGAATTTTCACATTTTGGGAACCTAAAGAAAGCATTACCGGGTATTTAGAGTTATGTTTAGAGAGCTGGCAAAATTTTTTACCGGATTATGAAATTGTAATTCTTGATTACTCA
>CALURS010000077.1 GCA_944323215.1 Candidatus Gastranaerophilales bacterium
AAAACCCCTATTTCCAACTTTACTTCTTTTTATATTAAGTATTTTTTTTTACTAAAATTGCTCTATTATTACAAAAAATTAACTAAATTTTGTTCGAAATAATCAAACCAGGTGTTCTTTTACAACGAGCTGAGGGCGAAGGTTTGACGTCAAAATGCACAGGCATAGCTGACGTCAACCGTAGACCCGTTAAATGCGAGTGAGTAAGCCAATCCCACCCTCTCCGTTTTTTAATGCATTAAAATAATATGTTATAAGGGATGAGAACCACAAGGCGGGTATGTACATGCAATAAAAAGTCGGTTGGGCATACTTGCCCAATACTATTAAATATTTTAAAACATTGAATTTTATGTTTTCCCATAATAATTATTTGATTGAAGTTTTTGATACGGTTTGGCCGTTCAAAAATGATGCTTTTATGTAATTACGAAAGGAGAACTTATGACTACAGTAGAACCAATCAGAAGTATTGAAAGTATTAAAAAATTAGAAGAATATTTTTTGAAACATAGCCCGCGAGATTTGCTATTATTTACAATAGGAACTAATTGCGGATTAAGAATTTCTGATATAGTAGCGTTAAATGTGGGGGATGTGCGAAACAAAAGCCATATACAGATTATTGAAAAGAAAACAGGTAAATTTAAAAAATTCCCTATCAATTCAAAGTTAAAGCCGATGTTTGAAGAATTTACAAAAGGCAAAAAATCTAATGAAGCTTTATTCATTTCAATATTTAAAAACCGCCTGGATAGATTTGGTGCATACTATATTATAAAAACAGCATGTAAAACAATTGGATTGCAAGAAAAAATCGGCACTCATACCCTGCGTAAGACTTTCGGCTATCACCATTACAAGAAGTTTAAAGATGTAGCCCTGCTTCAAAAGATTTTTAACCATTCAAATCCGAATATAACTTTAAGGTACATTGGCATTGAACAAGATCAGATAGACGAAAGTTATAATAATTTTATTTTGTAGTCTAAAATAATTTCTAAATTAATATGAAACTTAATATTTTTTATCAACTTAACAAAATAGCCAAAAAGTTAAGATATTATAAACCCTTAAATTTAAAGTATTTTCAAGAATGTGATAATACTAAAAACACTTAACAATTTTTAATGAACTTATTAATATGTTCGTGTTTGTGATAATATCAATTTAAATTATGGCAGGATTAATATCTTAACTTTTTGGCTAAAAAGTTAAGATATTACAAGAAGAAAGATAGATTATATAAATTTTTTTTAAATTGGAAATAGAAAGAGTAATGGCTGATTTAGATTTAAAAGTTACAAAACCAGAACTTAAATATATTATAATAGCATGCTGCACATATAAACGCATGTCTTTGGATAAAACAATAAGCAGCTTATTAAATCTAACTTTTCCCAGGGATATAAAAATTGAAATTTTAATTGTTGATAATGATAAAAATCAAACAGCAAAAGCTATTGTTGAGAAATTTCAAAAGTTTTCAAATATTAAAATTCATTACACTGTAGAAAGTAAATTAGGGTTTGCGAATGTTAGAAATGCAGCGTTAAACAGCGCAGTAAAGCTTAATGCAAGTCATTTGCTATTTATAGATGATGATGAAATTGCCGCGGAAGACTGGCTTATTAATCATATTGAATTTTATAGATCTAATGAGGCTATCTGCGTCAGCAGCGGTCCAACATATAAAAAGTTTACTAAAACTTATCCAAAATATATTACTAATAATAATTGGTTTAAAAGAAGAAGCACTAAAAAATTGGGACAGCAGCGTAAATGCTGCGCCACTGGGAATGTTCTGTTTCCTTTAAATATAGTTACTGAACACGGAATTTATTTTTCAGAGGATTTTAATTTTCTTGGCAGTGAAGATGTTGATTTTTTTACAAGAGTAAATAAAAGCGGGTTTACAATAGGTTGGAATTCTTCTGCTGTTAATTATGAACTTATTGATGATGATCGAGCAAATCTCCGTTGGCTGTTTGACCGTTGTTTTAATGACGGGTATTCTGGCTCTGTTGTAAAATTTAGAGAAGAAAAAAATGTTTTTAAAAGAATTTTTTACATTGTGGAAAAAGTTATACTAATCCCTTTGAATGTCTTAATTTCAACACTGTCTTTATTGTGTGGTTTTACAGTTTTTTTCAATTGTATATGTTTAACTGTAAAAAATTTAGGCAAGCTGATTGGTGCAATAAGAATGAAACCGATGCATTATTATCAAAAAAGAGAGGTGCAGGGTGATTAAAGCACTGTTTTGTACCGAGATTTATAATTTTGTAAGGAGGTTTTATGAATAAGCCTCTGGTAACTGTATTAGTTGTAACATATAATCACATTAACACTTTTGAGCAGGCTATTAAAAGTGTACTAGAACAAAAAACTAATTTTGATTTTAAAATTTGGGTTCTGGATGATGCATCTACTGACGGAACAAGTGATTTAGTCCGTAAATATGCCAAGATGTATCCGGAAAAAGTTGTTCCTATTATTAGAACCCAAAATTTAGGCGGAATTCAAAACGTATTTCAAGTTTTAAAAAATATTGATACGAAATATTATGCAACACTCGAAAGTGATGATTATTGGTGCGATGAAAATAAACTTCAAATTCAGGTTGATATTTTAGAAAATAACCCTGATTGCTCTTTTTGTTGTCATAATTCATACAGGAGATATCCAAATAATGAATCTTTCTCTAAGCATAATACACCATATATTAAATCTAAAATAAAATCAGGTAAGTACAAATTCCCAAATAAAATTTGCCGCAAGCAATATATTGAGCCACACTATTCTTCGAGAATGTATAGAACAGATTGTCTACATCTGGAAAAAGTTAAAAATCCTGTAATGGTTTGTTATGACATTGCAAGTATGTTTTGGTTTTTGCAGTTTGGAAAACTTTATTATTCAGATAGAATAATGTCTGTTTATAACTTTAGTTATTCCGGGGTATTTTCAGGAGCTGACTTCAAAACTCAAAGATATATGAGTGCAAATATTATCCACCAAATTAATCAGAATTTTGAATACAAGTATAATTCCATGTTTCTGGATTTCTTTAAAAAGAAAATACCAGTACCATTATGTAAAACTCTTTATATAAAATATTTTGCAAAAAAGAGTAAGTTAGAACAAATATATACAGAGATTTTGGAGAATTTTATCACACCCAAAAATAACAATATAAATATAAAAGTTTTATTTGAATTTAGAATTCCAATCGGAAATAAAAAAAGAGTATGTTTTGAATTAAGACGAGAAAAGGAGATGCAATGACACTATCGAAATTTGAACATGTAAAAATTACAGGTATCAGTGTTGTAGTTCCAGAAAAAGAAATAAATATTTATGACGAGGCTGAATATTACGATAACAGTATAAAAAAAATAGACCGAATGCGTAAAATGGTAGGCTTTTGGAAACGGAGAGTGGCTGATAAAACAACTACTCCTGCGGATTTGGCATATAATGCTGCGCAAAACTTACTAAAAGACATGAATGTTGATAAAAATACTATTGACGCACTTATTTTTGTAGTTCAAGGGCCTGATTATACAAATCCGTCAACAGCATATTTTATACATGATAAATTAGGGCTATCTCAAAACTGTATAGCAACCGATATTAACCAAGGATGTGTCGGTTGGGTATTTGGCTTGTATATGGCAAGTATGATGATAGAATCAGGAGCTTATAAAAAAATCTTACTTCTTAACGGAGATACTCCATCTGTCGGCATTGATCCTTCTAACAGAAATTCAGCTCCGATTTTCGGAGATGGCGGCAGTGCAACATTAATAGAATACAGTCCTGAAAAAATAGAATCGTACTATAATACTGATACAATTTCTTCGGGTTATGATGCAATTATTTCACCCTTCAGTGGTGCTAGATTTAGGCTAGATTGGGGCAACTCTGACGAGTTTGCATTATTACATAAATTGATAAACGAAAAACTTACAATGCCAACCGGCATGGTTGTACCTTTAATGGGTGGATATATGGATGGAATTGCAGTGTTTGATTTTACAATAAAAATTGTACCGGAAAATATTAAACAACTGCTAAAATCAGTCAATTTAACAGCTGATGAAATTGGTGCTTTATGTCTGCACCAGGCAAATAAACAAATTATACAAACAGTTGGGACAGAAGCGGGGTTTGAACTGGAAAAAGTTCCTTATGCCGCATTTGAAAACTATGGAAATAACACAATGTGTTCAATCCCAACTACATTAGCACTTTTAGATAAAGAAGTTAAAAGAGATAAATTATGCTGTTGCGCTTACGGAAACGGCTTGATTTCTATAAGTTCTATACTAAATTTGCAAGATACATATATTTCGGATGTAAAAACATTTGTAAAACCTGATTATGTTTTAACGAGAGATGAATATGTAGATTACTGGAGAAAGAAGATAAAAGGAGAATAAAACATGAAAAAACAAGAATTTTTAGTCGCATTGGAAGATGTTTTGCAACTTGAGGATGCAATTTCAGAAACTCAGAATTTGACTGCGTTGGAAGAATGGGATTCTTTGTCTAAAATGGCAGTTATGGCTTATTATAAAAAGAATTTTGGAATTGAAATAACTTTAAATACTCTGAAAGATATTCAAACAGTGAACGATTTAATAAAACTTGCAGGAGATAATATTAATGATTAAATTTAATAAAGAACAAATATTTATTGTGACCGGCGCAAGTTCCGGGCTTGGAGAAGGTACTGCACTTCTTTTAAATGAACTTGGAGCAACTGTAATCGGTATAGCCCGCAATAAAGAACGCTTGGACGCAATGAAAGCGAAGTGCAAGTATCCTGAAAATATGCATCTTGAAATAAAAGATTTGACAGAAGATATTGAAGGTTTACCTCAATATGTCAAAGAATTAAAAAATAAATACGGAAAGTTTTCAGGGATGGCGTATTGTGCAGGAATAGTTGATATAAATCCTTTACAAATAATTGAAAAAAAACAAATGGAAGAATTATTCGATATTGATTATTATGCACCTATTTTTCTTACTAAGGGATTTGCCGATAGGAGAAATAACATAGGGCAGGGAGCGTCAATTGTCTATATATCATCAATTGCTGCAAAATATTGTGATAGAGGCATGTTGACTTACGCAGGAGCAAAAGCAGCATTAATCTCTTCTGCTAAAACAATAGGCAGGGAGCTTGCACCACAGGGAATAAGAGTTAACTGTGTTTCCCCTTCGGATATTATTACTCCAATGGTTGAAACTTCTAATAAGGTAAGAACAAATTTTGCTTATTATCCACTTGGTGCAGGACACGTCGATGATGTTGCTAATATGATAGTTTTTCTACTTTCAAATAAAGCAAAATGGCTTACAACACAAAATTACAGGATAGATTGCGGAACGATTTAATGAAAAAAATTTATGTGGTTGGCGGTAACGGCTTTGCTAAAGAATGTTACCAGTATATTTTATTTATATCTTACCAAGAGCCCAATATTTCCTTTGGCGGTTTTATAGGTCATAATGGATACAAGGTAGATTTTGGCAATTTAAATGAATATTTCATTTGTGATTTATCTGAATTCGAATTCAAAGAAGAGGATTATGCCGTTATTGGAGCAGGTTATCCTGAATTAAGACAAAAGATATATTACGATATTAAGCGCAAGAAAGGTGCAAAGTTTTATACACTGGCACTTATGCCATATTGCTATATTTCTCCTCTTGTAGAAATAGGTGAAGCAAATATTTTTGTATCACCTTGCTGTCCTGCTCCACATGTAAAAATAGGAAACGGTAACTTATTCAACGGTGATGTAACAATAGCACATGATGTTGAAATAGGCGATTTTAATTTCTTTGGAGGAAAAACTCAAGCTTTAGGCGGTTCTAAAATCGGAAATTCAAATACAATAGGCACTGCAAGTGTTATTTTGCCAAAGGCAAAAATTGGTAATAATAACAAAATTGCCCCGATGAGCTGTATTTATAAAGGTTGTAAAGATAATTGCTATATGCAGGGAAATCCTGCATTAAAGGTAGGAGATATTGATGAATAATATTAATTGTGTTACAGAAGAAAAAAATAAATGTTTTGGCTGCAGAGCTTGTGCAAATATATGTCCTGTTTCTGCTATAACAATGAAAGAAGATGATGAAGGATTTTTCTATCCTGTTATTGATAATAATAAATGTACAAATTGCGGACTCTGTAAAAAAGCTTGTCCATCATTAAATAAATCTGAAACATATCTAAATAACAATAAAAATCCTGATTGTTATGCTCTTATGGCTGATGATGAAACAAGGTTGGTAAGCTCTTCAGGCGGGGCGTTTACATTAATTGCAAATTGGATACTTGAACAAGGCGGTTATGTGTGCGGTGTTGCATTTGTAGGGCAAAACGTACAGCATATTATTATTGATAAAAAAGACGATTTATATAAACTGCGCGGCTCAAAATATGTTCAATCCGATACAAATACGGTTTATTCTCAAATTAAAGAGTTGTTAAAGCAGGATAAATACGTATTATTTACAGGTACTCCTTGTCAGGTAGCAGGCTTATACAGCTTTTTAGGTAAAGATTATGAAAAATTGTATACAGTTGATTTAATATGCCATGGAGTGCCGCCTCAAAAAGTTTTTGATATGTATTTAGCTGAAACTATACAAAAAGACGATGTTTTTGCACATACAACATTCAGGGACAAAAAGGCGGGATGGACGGTATATACTACTACTACTACTACTACGGGCAAACACTACTATGGTGGCTCTTTATCAAAGGATGCATATTTACAAGCATTTATAAAGAATATGTGTCTGCGCCCAAGCTGCGGAACTTGTCCTTATACATCAACACAAAGAGAAGCTGATATAACAATAGGCGACTTTTGGGCTATTGAAAGATTTGATAAAAATTTAAACGACAATAAAGGTACTTCTGTAATTTTATTAAATTCTCACAAAGGCAGAGAATTATTTTCGTCAATAAAAAATAATTTTGTTGTCTGCCGGGAAGTACCTCTTGAATATGCTTCTTATTACAATATAACTTTGTACACTCCTCTAAAGCAGCATACAAACCGCAAAGCCTTTTTCAGAGTACTTAATAAAACAAACAGCTTAAAACAAGCTGTGGATTATTGTAGTAAAAACCAATATGATTGCGCTATATTGAATTTTTGGCCCCATAGAAATATGGGTGGGGTGCTACAAGCCTGGGCATTACAAGATATAATTTCAGAACTGGGCTACTCAAATGTTTTGCTAAATTACCAGTGTAAAACGTGGAAAAATGCATACTCAGACAGCTTTGTTGAACGATTTGCAAACAAATATCTTTTTACTACCAAAGCATACTATTCCGAGTTAGATTTAATTAAATCTAATCAAATCTGTGATACTTTTATTATCGGCAGTGATTGTTTATGGGCAAAATGGAGTAATGCGCAATATTTTAGAAACATCTTTATGGGTAGTTTTGCAGATTCAAGCAAAAAGCTTATCTCTTATGCTCCGAGTTTTGGTAATGCTCAATTTTGCGGCAATTGTGAAGAGATATTAAATGCAAAATATTTTTTAAACAGATTTGATTATATTTCTGTTAGAGAAAATAGTGGAGTTGATATATTAAAAAATATTTTTAACTTAAATAGTACTCAGTGCCTTGATCCAACGCTTGTCCTTTCTCAAGAAAAATTTAACCGTCTTGCTCTTAAATCTAAATATAATAACAAAAATTATATTTTTAATTATAGTATTGGAATCAAAAACGATGATCTAGCTTATCCAACTTTATTAGATAAACTTAAAAATGAAAACGTTTTTGCATTGTCGCAATTTCAATTACAAGATACAGATGTAGAAGATTTTCTCTATCTAATTAAAAATGCTAGTTTGCTTATAACAAATTCTTATCATGCTTGTTGTCTAGCTATCAAATTTAATGTTCCATTTTATATATTTTCTCCATCAGGATTGGATACATCAAGATTTGATTCATTACTCGGAATACTGCATTTAGAAAGCAGGATTTTAAGAACAAATGAAGATATTTATAAGTTACAAAATTTATTTGAACCGATTGATTGGGACAGGGTAAATTCTATTCTTGCAAAAGAAAAAGAGCGTTCGTTAAAATGGCTCAAAGATGCATTAGAAGCTCCGAAGGATTTATCAAAAATAGACCCTGCTGCAGCGGTTATTAAAAATCTTAATGACAAAATTTCGTATTTGCAGAATACTGCTGTTAACAATGTCGG
>CALURS010000078.1 GCA_944323215.1 Candidatus Gastranaerophilales bacterium
ATTTTTCGTCAACATATAATGCTAATTTCTCGACATTTTTATTCAGCTTCGTAATCTGTTTTTCAAAACTATTAATCTTTTTAACCAGCTGAGTATCATCTTTTGCTGCTACTATTTCGGATATTTTATCTAGCTTGCTAAATGCTTCACCATATCCGCTATTAGATGATACCACATCAAGAATTTTATCCAACAATCCTTCAAGTTTATTTATTCTTTCTTGCTGTTGAGTAAACGCAGGCTCAAAGAAATCAACTATTCTGTTTACTTTTCTTTCTAAAGCTTGCATTCTTTCTTGTTGATTTTGGAATGTAGGCTCTAGCGATTCTATTATTACATTTAATTTGGATTCCATTGCATCAATTTTTTCAGATTGTGCATCTATTTCAAACTTAACAGATGTCGAATTTCTTAGTTCCTCTAACGATAATTTTATTTCATTTATATCATCTTTATTATTTAATTTATCAGTAATATATCCGATTTTTTCACCGGTCGAATCAATCCACTCTGCTAGATATTCGAAAACTTCATTAAATACTTGATTAGTAACTTCTTGACGACCCACTATATCTCTGATAGATGTTACCTGTGACTCTAACTTATCCATACCAACTTCTTCGTACAGATTTTTGGTTCTTTCATCAACATCACCCATAATACTACGGAAGTGATCAATGTTATCTTTCAAGTCTTTATATGATTCATCTGATGAAATGAGAAGTTTATTTGTCCTTATACTTATACTTATAATGTCATTAGCTATTTTTTCTAATTCATCTCTTACTTCACTTATTTCATGATTTGGAATTTCAGTTTTTAGATATTCTAAAGTATCTGCTGCTTGAGATAAATTCTTTATTAAATCATCAATTTCTTCACCACGACCTTGAGACTTAATTTCATCTAATGCCACTCTTAACTTAGCAACATCGGTTTCAATATCCTGTAGACTATATGAACCTATAGTATCCGGATCACCTGAACTTATTACATTCAATTGATTTTTTACAGTATCTATTTGTGAGATAATCTCTTCTTGCTCTTCAACAAATGATATTTGACTTACAACACTTAAAATCTGTGTTATTATATCACTCTTTATTGCGGTTAGTTTAGAGGTAAGGGTATCATTTTCGAATTCCTTAATTTCGTTCGCAAAATCATCTAATGACATTAGAATATCAGATTTTAACTGACCTTCTGTTGTTTTCAGTTCAGAAACTACTGAATTCTCACCATCTTTAACATACCCAATAATATCATCCTGCGTAGAATGAATATTTTTTATATCTAATGCCAAACCTTCCAATAAATCCAAAACTTCATTTGAATTTTCAGAAATATCATTTATTTTATCCGCTGGAATAAATTCTTTTAAATCTTGCAATTGTGATATAACTGTATCTATAGCATTTGTTACCGTTTCTAACTCACGCTTGTTTTGATTAGATTTAATATCTGACACTATTAATCTTAATTTTGTTAAATCCTCTTCAATATCTGATAAGGAATAAGTTGAACCATCACTAGATTCTTGCAAAGATTTTAATTGAGCCTTAACAACTTCTAATTTATCATTCAAAGTTGTTTCAATAATTTTCGTCTGATCAGAAATTTGTTCAGTAACTTTATTTTCTACTTCAGTTAAAGCATTAGTATAATCTTCAACAATTTCGGACTGGGTTGAAGAAATTTTCTCAATATTAGAAGCGACACCATCTATCTGAAGTTTTAAATCAGCATACTTTTCATCAATTAATGATTTTATCTCAATAGCATCAGCCTCAAAGGATATTTGATTAAATGCGTTAATAACCTGAGTTATTACATCTGTCTTTAAAACTTCCAGTTGAGCAATAACATCAGTATTGTTTATAGTTCCTATATGCGCAACTATATGAGCTAAATTAGCATCCTGTTTCGCCATTACCGCTGTAATTAACGAATTAACTTCAGGATTAGAACTAAATAATTCAAATTTTTCTGAAATTCCATTATACAAGCTGTCTAATTGAAGTTGAATATATTTTTTCAAATCATCTGTATTATCAGAATTTTCAACTGTGCTGATAACTTTATTAAACGCTGATTCTACATCTGCTCTAAATAATTCTCTTGCTCTATCAATTGATTCAAGCTGTTCTTTTATACCAAATATATTGGATAAAATTAGATCATTCGACTTAACATTTTCTGCTATTAAATCAAGTTGTTTTTTTAGATAATCGATACTTTCTTTAGGCAATTCTGATTTTAAATCAACTATAGCCTGCTCAAGCCCTTGGAAGGTCTTATTAAGCTCAGCTAAGTCTGAAGAAGAAGCAATACCTTCTTTCAATCTTCCCAAGCCCAATCGTAACTTGGTTATATCTGCTTCTACATTCAAAAGCGTATATCTTTCGCTGTTATCAGTTCCAGATATTAGATTTATACTATCTTTTACTTCTTGGATTTGTGCAGACAAACCTTTTGTATTTAAATTTATTTCTGATAAATTCTTATCATTTTCTGCTAACAAATCAAGCCCGTCTTTAATAGCACTAACCTGTGCTGATATAACTCTTGTTTTTTCATCAAATTCATTCACTATACGATCACTGATTTTTGATGAATTATCAACAGAATTCATTATCTGCTTAACTGTATTTTTTAAATCCTCTTGTTGAACCTTAATAAAATTAATTATTTCTTCTTGTTCAGTAGAAAATGTAATTTGATTAAAAATCGTTATCATTTGGGTAATGATTTCTGATTTGAAATCTGTAAGTAATTTTACAATATTTTCTTTATCATCATTATTATTCAACTCAGAACATAATGAATAAAGTTTATCAACAGATGCCAGTTGCGAAGTTAAAAGACTTTTGGCAGCGACTACTTCATTGAAAATTTTATCTTGAGAATCTCTTGAAATATCAATTAAATCATGACTAATTATCGATAAAGAATTTTGTATATCCGAAACAAACTCAGAATTATTAGCACTTATTGCTTGCAATGCCTCAAACAACGATTTTGATGAATTCTCTGTTTTTTCTAATAATTCAGCCAAAATTTCACTTGATTTAACAGACGCTTCATTTGCAATTATTTGTGAAATTTCTATACTTAACTCATCTAACTTATCGATTATCTGAGCACTTGATTTAACAGATGACTCGTTGACTATCATTTTAGTTATTTCCAGTCCCAAATCATCAATTCTATTAACAACTTTTTCACTCAAGTTAGTTGCTGATTCATTATTTACCAGCTTAGATACATCGAGGCTTAACTCATCTATTCTGCTTATTATTTCTTCATTTGATTTTGCAGAAGCTTGAGCATTTAGTAACTTTGATATACTAATTTCTAATTCATCTATCTTACTATTTATAGCCTCATCCGGCTGCACAGTAAACTCAATATCCTTAAATCTTAATATTTCTAAGTTCAAATTATCTAATTTATCAAGTATTTCTTGACTAAGACTTACAGATGATTCATTTATAATAATATTCGATAAATCTGAACTTAAACTGTTTATCTTCTCAATAACTACATCATCTGAATTTACTGAAGCTTGAGAATTGATAAAATTAGATATTTGAATACTCAACTCATCTATTTTATCAACAACTTTTTCGTCAATCTTAATTTCTGGACTTCTATTAGCTTGCAAATTTGCAATCAGCAAATCGATTTTGTTAATTGCATCAGAAATAGAAATAGAACCGTTGCCTGCAAGCTTAAACAATAAATTTCCAAAAGATTCAAGCTTTTCAACTATCTCTGCCTGACTTAGCTCGGACCTTTCAAAATCTCTTGTAATAACAGCTTCTAATGAACTGACTCGATTAATTATATCTGCTTTATTAGCATTTGCATTATTTAACAAGTCTTTTATTGATTCTGATAATTGCTTAATTTCACCGGCAAGTTCAGTTTTAACCTTCTTTTCTTGTTGGAAAAGCATATCCAACATTTGTTCTTTATCATCACCTTCTGCTACATTTTGCATTTTTGACTGCAAAAGCGAGCTTATAGAAGAATATGTTTTATCCAATTCTTTTGCCAATAATTCACTAATCTTATCTTGCAAAGCTTCAAGCTTGTCATCAAGGCTGATTATTTCAGAAATATTAGGAATTTCATTTTTGAATTGCGCAAGGATTTTTTCGCATTGTCCGCTAAAATCTTGTAACTCAGAACTATGCGAACCTGATGAAATTTCAACAAAACTTTTGATTTCTGTTATAGCTCTATCTATGCAATCTTCAACAGCGACATTTAAACCATTAACTAATTCTGTTCTTACATCCGTTAAAATGCTGCGATTAGTTTCAGGAATACTTTCTATCTTATTAATTACTTTACTATTAATTTCTTGGAACTCTTCCCAACGTACAAGATTGTCACTTACAAATTGCTTTTCAAAATCATTTAACTTCTCTAAAATAGCATTTTTTACACCACTAACCCTGTCTACAAGTTCGACCTTTAACGGATTATTATTCAAATCTTCTATAACATATTCTTTAAAATCCAAAATCTCATTTTTAAGCGCTGCTAATTGATCATAGGACTTTTTAATATCTTCTCGAATAAAAGTACTATTACTTTCAATCTTTGTTGCAAGATTTTGGAAATTAGATTGAGATGTTTCATCATAGTTGGTTAATCTGGAATTAATTTTTTCAATATTATCTTTTATAAAAGCATTAATTTTTTCAACAGAATCTGATGAGTAATCCTTTAACAAGTATTCTATATCAGTAAATCTTTTTTCCAATTCACTGTTGCTCGTATCAGACTCTTTAACACTAACATAAGAAACAATATCAATTAAAGACGAGGTAATATTGTTTAAAAGTGTTCTAAGCTCAATCAGCCCATCATTATAAACCCCACCTAAAGCAGACTGACAATCTTCAACTTGCTTTTTAATAGTATCAAAACCGGCATTTAAACTTTCATTTTGAGAATCTGATAGCTTTTGAGATGATTCGTTAAGCCCGTTTAAAAGCTCTGATTGTACTCTTAATATTTCTGATTTAATATCTGCAAGTACTTCGGCATAATCTGAATTAATAATAGAATCAATCTGCGACTGTAAACTATTAATACCATCTTTTGCTAATCCAAAATCAGCAGAAATCGAATCAAACTTTAAATTAAGACTTGATGATAGTTCTGTCATTTGTCTTCCGGTATTATTTATAGATACCGATTGATTGTTTAACAGACCTGCAAGAGTATTTTCAAGAGCTCCCAATCTTTCAGATACATTTTTATAAAACTGATTATTTGTATCTTGGCTTGAAGCCTCAACCCCCTCAATACTTGATTTTAGACCGATTAAAGAACCTGATAATGCCTCCAAATTCTCTCCGGCAGCATCTTTTATTTCTGAAGCTAATGTATCAATTTTTTGTTTTATATCTTCTATTGTTCTTTGGAATGTCAATTCCGATAGCTGAGAAAACTTATTTGATAAATCACTTATATAAGTTTTTATATTGACTTCACTTTTTGTTAAAGAACTTTGAATATTTTGGAAATTAACGTGTATATCCAAAGCTTTAATATTTGAAGCAACCGTTTCAAGATCATTTTTTATAACGTAAAGATCATTTTGTGAAATACTTACAGTATTTGCAATCTGATTTAATGCACTTTCTAAATCTTGACGAACTCTACCAAAATCGTTTTCGTCCAGCACTTTATTAATTGCAGTTTCAATTTTAGACAATCTGGAAATATAATCGTTAGTAGTATCTGTATCTACATTTTGCAAAATATCCTTCAAGCCGCTTATTAATGCAGAAGCATTATCTATTTTCTGATAAAGAGGTTCTACATTGCAATTAACAGCTAAATCACCAATAGAATTATAAATTTCTTTATTCTGCAAGAATAGCTCTGAAATACGTTCTTCAGTTGACTTAGAATCACACTTAGCAAGGATATTAGCTAAAGTCTCCTCCATTTGAACAGATTTTTTATCCAAAACTTGAATAGAAGAAAGAATAGAATTTGAAGTCATATAAAGATTTTCAAAATCTTTATCATAATGATTATCTGAACATTTTGCTCTTATATCATCAAGAGAACGCACAATAGTGCTAAAATTATCACCAAGATTAACAATTATACTTTCAAAGCCATTGTTAAATCTTTCTAATTCACGTTTTAAAACATCAAGGTTCGCAACTATTGTGGAATTGGTACCATCATCAGCTCTTAATGCTTCAATTCTTAGAATTATATCAGTAAGAGTATCTTTTTGAGAAACCACCTCTCTGGAAAAAACTGATAAATTTGTAGCTATTATATCAAATAATTCTTTTATTTCAGATGATTTTAAAGAATCTACACTATTTTTAAGGATATTACTAAACAAGGATTCAATTGTAGAGAATTTAGAAATTAAAACACTGTGCCTTTCATCTAAAGATTGTTTCATTGATGATATTGCATTGTTCATCAACTCCAAATTATCTTCTTGATCAATACGTTCCAACTTCCCATTAATTGCATTAAGCACTTTACTTATATCACCTGCATTCAGCACGTCTTGTGCTCTTATTGAATTTAAAAGCGATTTTATTGTATCAAAGTTCTCTTTTATATCCGAAAGATTGTTTATCTCACTCATCAAAAATATCCCATTAAATAACTACATAGCTATAATACCATAAACATGGTACCAAAACTTAACATAATATCAAAGAAATTAATATTTGTTAATCATAACTAAAATATTACCAGAAACAAAGTGAAATACCAATAAAAAAAGAAGCCCCTAACCAGAGCTTCTTTTTGAGAAAATTAAGCAAACAGCTTAACAAGTACAAAGTTGTCTTGCCTGAGCTCTTAAAATATCAATTTTATCGGTTTTTTCCCAAGGAATATCTAAATCAGTTCTCCCTAAATGTCCGTAAGAAGCAAGAAGTTGATAGAACTTGCCGCCATTTTTAGCAGGAAGATTTCTTAAATCAAAATCCTTGATAATGGAAGCAGGTCTTAAATCAAAATTCTTTTTAACTAATTCACTGATTTCATCATCGGAAATTTTACCTGTAGAGAATGTATCAATAAAGATAGACACAGGTTCTGCTACACCAATAGCATAAGCCAATTCAACTTCGCATTTATCAGCAAGTCCCGCTGCAACAATATTTTTAGCAACGTATCTTGCAGCATATGCAGCAGATCTGTCAACTTTTGTAGGATCCTTTCCGCTAAAAGCACCGCCACCGTGGCGAGAATAACCACCATAGGTATCAACAATAATTTTTCTACCTGTTAAGCCACTATCACCTTGTGGGCCACCAATAACAAATCTGCCTGATGGGTTAATCAATATCTTTGTAGACGCATCCGGTTTAACTGACTGTGTTTCAAATACATAATCGATAACGCACTCTTTTAAGTCATTATAAATAATTGATTGAATTTTAGAGTTATCAGTAATTCCCTCGATTTCAGGACTATGTTGAGTTGAAAGAAGAATAGTATCTATTCTTGAAGGTTTACCATCAACATACTCTACAGTAACTTGTGATTTACCATCCGGTCTAAGATAATTTAAAATACCTTCTTTTCTGACTTGTGCAAGCCTGTAAGCCAGCTTGTGAGCAAGACTTATTGGCAATGGCATAAGTTCAGGGGTTTCATTACAAGCATACCCAAACATAATACCTTGGTCACCAGCACCGATATTTTGAGTTTCAGAAGCAGCTGTATCAGCATTTTCGCTTCTTGTTTCATACGCCTTATTAACACCACCTGCTATATCAACAGATTGCTCATCAATGCTTGTTAAAACAGCACAAGTATCACAATCAAAGCCACCACCTTGAATACCGTGATAACCTATGTTACGGATTGTATTTCTAACAATTTGAGGAATATCTACGTAACAATCAGATGTAATTTCACCACAAACAAGAACCATACCTGTTGTTGCTGTTGTTTCCGCTGCTACTCTTGAATTCGGAGATTTTGTTAAGAATTCATCCAATATTGCATCAGAAATCTGATCGCATACTTTGTCGGGGTGTCCTTCTGTAACTGATTCAGACGTAAATAAAAATTTTTTTGATGTCATTTGTTTCTCCTTAATTTATTTTACCGGTAAGGTTTTTAATTCCGACCCGG